>JBKJXJ010000513.1:0-13388 GCA_046716125.1 Candidatus Eiseniibacteriota bacterium | reverse complement strand
GGTCCATCGAGGCCCTGGGCTGGAGCCCGACCGATGGCGAGGCCCGCGAGACGCCGGCCGGCCCCGCCGCGCCCCGCGAACAGGATGCCGGGCGCGGCGCGAGAAGGAAAGGCTGAGCATGCACACCTACTACTTCCGCGAGGCCGCACGCTCGTTCCGCCAGCACCGCGGCGTCGGTTACGCCGCGATCGTCGTGCTGACCGCCGCCCTCTCGCTGACCGGCGTGTTCCTGCTCCTCACCTACAACGCCCAGAACGCGCTCTCGATGATGGGCGACCGCCGCGAGATGATCGTCTATCTCAAGGACGATCTGGGCGACGCCGACCGCGAGCTGCTCATGGGGCGGCTCCAGGGCCTGTACGGCGCCGTCACCTACATCAGCAAGACGCAGGCGTGGGACGAGATGCGCCAGCAGGTGGGTGATCCCTCGCTGCTGGAAGCCGTGCAGGACAATCCGCTCCCCGCGTCGCTCCGTATCCGGCTCAAGCCGGCGCTGCTCGCCCCCGACCCGATGGACGCGGCCGCGAAGCAGGTGGCGGCGTTCCCGGAGGTGGAGGACGTGCGCTACGGGGCCGAGTGGGTGCGGCGCCTCGACGAGCTGGGCGCGGGGCTGAGGCTCGGGACCCTCGCGATCGGCATCATCGTGGCGCTCGCGGTGGTGTTCGTGCTCCACAACACCATCCGCCTCACCGTCCTCGCCCGCCGGCAGCAGGTCGAGGTCATGAGCCGGCTCGGCGCGACCGACGGGTTCATCGCCTGGCCGTTCGTGCTGGAGGCGATCTTCGAGGCGGGACTCTCCGCGCTGCTGGCGCTGGGCGCCGTGTTCGCGATGCATCAGGCGCTGGCACCTCGACTCTACGGCCTCGAGTTCCTGCCACCCGTATGGGCGGCGGCTTTCATGGCTTCGGCGGTGGCGCTGGCGTGGTTCGCGGCGTGGCTCGCGCTCTCGCGGGTGCTGCGGGCCATCGGACCCTGAGGTGCGCGTGCGACGATTGCTGACTCTCGTCGTGCTCGCCGCGCTCGCCGTCCCGGCCGTCGGCGGCGCGCAGGACAGCCTCGAGGCCAAGCGTCGCGAGATCGATGCGATCCAGCGCCAGGCGCGCGAGAATCGCGCTCGTGCCAAGGAGCTGCAGGCCAGGGAGAAGCAGGCGTTCGGCCAGCTCAAGCGCACCGATCGCGAGCTGCGCAGCACGCGCAGCCGGCTGCAGAACCTCTCGCGCCGGCGCAGGAACCTGGGCCAGCAGCTCGAGATGACGCGCGGCGACCTCCAGCACAGCATCCAGTCGCTCGGCGGCGCCCGGGAGCGGCTGCGCCGGAGGCTGCGCAGCATCTACAAGATGGGGCCGGCCCGCGAGCTGGAGGTGATGCTGTCGAACCAGTCGTTCGCCCAGCTCATGGCGCGCTGGGATTTCCTCCTGATGGTGGCCGAGCAGGATCGCCAGCTGGTGGAGGACGTGCGCGAGCGCAAGGAGCGGGTCGAGTCGCTCGAGACCCGACTGCAGGGCCACCTGAGCCAGATCGAACGGACCACGCGCCAGACCACGAGCGAGAATCAGCGCCTCGCCAGGTTGCGGGAGCAGCGCGCGGGCCAGGTGAGCAGCATCCAGACCCAGCGGCAGAACTACGAGGCCGCGGCGGCCGAGCTGGAGCGATCGGCGCGGGCGCTCCAGCGACTGCTGGTCCAGCTCGAGCAGAGGCGCAAGAGTCGGGACGTGCAGCGGCGCGCCGAGGGCAGGCCCGCCGCGCCCTACAGCGGCGACTTCGCGCGCGGCGAAGGGGCGTTGGAATGGCCGGTGCGCGGGCAGGTGACCGGGCGCTTCGGCCCCGAGATCCACCCGCGCTTCGGCACCAAGATCAACAACAACGGTCTGGATATCGCCGCGGTGATCGGCACGCCCGTGCAGGCGGTGGCCAAGGGCAGTGTCGAGTACACGAGCGAGGACTTCGCCTCCTACGGGCCGATCATCATTCTCAACCACGGCGACGGATTCATGACCCTGTATGCCCACCTCTCGGAGATCCTGGTCAACGTCGGCCAACCGATCACCACCGGGCAGGTCATCGGTCGCGTCGGCGACACCGGCTCTCTCAAGGGGCCCGTCCTCCACTTCGAAGTGCGCAAGGGCGGCACCGCGCTCGACCCACAGGCCTGGCTGCGGTAGACCGGCCGGCGCGCCCGTTCCTGAAGATGAACCGAAGACAGCGCCCGGCCGCGCGCTTCGCGCTCCACGCGCCGCCCGGGATGAGCGAGCGCGAGGGACGCGACGCCACGCGGATCGCGTGGGCGCTGGCCACGCTGCTGGCCGTGGCGCTGTTCGCGGTCGCGCTCGGCCCCCACCGGATCGGCGACTATTCCACCGAGACGGACTTCTACGGCGCTTATGCCGACGGCGCGCGGATGATCCAGCGCGGCGTGATCGACCCCACGCGCTACGGCGTGGTCGGGCCGGGATACGAGGTGGCGCTGGCGCTGGCGGGGCTCGTGGCGCGCGACCTGTTCCTTGCCGCCGAGCTGCTCTCGGTCGCCGCCACCGTGGCCTGCCTGCTGCTCTGGTTCCACCTGCTGAGGCGCCGCGCGGACGCGCGTCTCGCGCTGCTCGCGGTCGCGTTCATGGCGGCCAATCCGCACTTCTTCCGTTTCGGCTACACCGCCTCGACCGATGCGCTGGCGCTGGCGCTCCAGGCCTTAGCGCTCGGTCTGATCCTGGCCGCATCGGGCGTGCGCAGCGCCGCGCTGGCCGGGCTTCTCGCGGCGGTCGCGTTCCTCACCCGCTACACGGCGATCGTGCTGCTCCCGGTCGGCGTGATCGCGGCGGCGTTCGGGGGCCGGGCGCCGGCGCCCCCGCCCGGGCCGGCATCATCCCGCCGCGCCGAGGCGCTCGCCTTCGCCACGGCATTCGTCCTCCCGGTCGGGGCATGGCTGGCCTGGACGCTCGCCCATGGCGGCAGCTTCGCGTTCCAGCTCCATCACAATCTCGCGTACGAGGTGTTCGCCCGCGCGCGCGGCATCGGCTGGGATGCGTATCAGCGCGATCTGCAGCCGGGATTCGGCACGCTCTGGGACGTCATCGCACGCGATCCTGCGGCGGTGGCGCGCCGGCTGGCGATCAACGGCTTCACCCACCTGCGCGAGGACGCCCGGCAGCTGCTGGGCTGGCCGGTCGCGGCGTGCGCGGCGCTGGGGCTGGTCCTGGCCGCGCGGCGCGGGGCGTTCGCGCGTGCGTGGCCCGTCGCGCTGGCCGGGGTGCTCGGCTTCCTCGCGTTCGTCCCGGTGTTCCACTCCGAGCGTTACTCGCTCGCCCTGCTCCCCTTCTACGCCGTGGCGGCCGCGGCGTTCTTCGCCTCGCCGAGGTTCGCGTGCGTGCTGGGCGGGCGGTTCCGTCTCAAGCCCCTGTTCGCGGTCGTGCCGATGGCGCTCGCGATCGTCGCCTCGGTGGATCTCCAGCGGCGGATCCTGGCCCAGCAGCCGACCGAGGCGCTGGCGGCGGCCGAGGCGCTGCGCCCGGTGGCGCGGCCCGGCGATCGGGTGATCGCGCGTAAACCGCACGTCGCCTGGCTCGCCGGGGTCGGAGCGGTGGGATTTCCGTTCGCGGACAGCCTGGGCGATCTCGCCGCCGTCGCCCGCAGGGAGAACGCCCGGTGGCTCTTCTATGGAGTCCCCGAAGCCGAGGCCCGTCCCGCGCTCCGGCACCTGCTCGATCCGAGCGGGGCGGTCCCCGGGCTGGTCGTGCGCCATGTGACGACGCCGCGCCCCTCGGTGCTCTACGAGATCGGCCCGGCGTTCGGACGGCGCCCCGAATGGTTCGACAATGACACGCTGGCCGCGCTGCACGACGCGCGCGCCGCGGTCCTGCTCGATCCCGGGAACCTGCCGGCGCTGCGCACCGCCGGCATGATCGAGCTCGCGCGCGGCGATCTGGCCGCCGCCCGGGACCACCTCGAGCGCGCCGCGGACCTGGCGCCCGAGGACCCCGACCTCCTGCTGCCGCTGGGCGAGACCCTGCTTCGCCTGGGCGATCTGCGTCTGGCCGCCCTGGCCTATGCGCGGGCCGAACAGCTGTCGCCCGGCAACGCGCAGGCCCGCATCGGCCGCGGCTGGGCGAGCCTCTTGGCCGGCCGCGAGCGCGAGGCGGCCGAGCTCTGGCGGCCGGTGATCGGGGCGACCCGGAGCGGGCCGACGCTGGCGCGGATGCTCGACCTCTACCGTCGTCTGGGCGACCGGAGCGCCGCCGCGGAGGTGGAGCGGGCGATGGTGCGCGCGGAGCGTTAGTCGGGGCGCGTCACACGCGCTATCCTGCGCGCCATGCCCGCCGTCCGTCTCGCCGACCTGATCGACCAGTCCGCCGCCGTGGGGTTCCTGAGCGGCGTCGTGGCAGGCGGTCGCTACGCCAACGCCTATCTCTTCCACGGCCCGCCCGGGGTCGGCAAGGGAACCGGTGCGCTCGCCTTCGCGCGGGCGCTGCTGTGCGAGCGTGGCGCCGGCGCCCCGCCCGCCGCGCCCGGGCTCTTCGACACGCCCGATCCCGCGCCGGTCGCGGCCGCCCCAGGCGACGCGCGCGACGCGTGCGGAGCGTGCGCCGCGTGCGAGAAGACGGCGAGCCTGCAGCATCCCGACCTCAAGTTCCTCTTCCCGGTCTCGGGCGAGGAGAAGGAACTGGATGACACGGTCGCCGAGACCATCGCCGCGCTCCGTGACGACCCGCTCTACGTCTTCACCTACGAGAAGGCCGCCTCGATCCGGCTCTCGCTCACGCGCGAGCTGCTGCGCGAGCTGGCGTTCCAGCCGTTCGAGGCGGCACGGCGCGTCGTCGTCGTGCGCGACGCCGACCGCATGCGCGAAGACCAGTACTCCGCGCTGCTCAAGTCCATCGAGGAGCCGGGTCCCTCGACCGTGTGGGTGCTCACCTCGTCGCGTCCCAATCGGCTCCCGGCCACCATCCGCTCGCGCTGCCAGCGCGTACGCTTCGCCGCGCTCTCCGAGGACATGATCGCCACGTTCCTGACGCAGCGCGCCGGGGTGGAGCCGGATGCCGCGCGCCTGCTGGCCGCGCTCTCGAGCGGGAGCCTCGCCCGCGCGCTCACGCTGCGCGCGGGCGAGCCGCTCAAGCTGCGCAACGAGGCGATGGCGCTGCTCGAGCCGGCGCTCCGCGGGGATGCCGAGAATCTCTGGAAGGCCTCCCAGATGTTCATGAAGTACGGGCGCACCGGGCGCGAGACGCTGCGTCGCATGATCGAGTTCCACGAGCTGTGGCTGCGCGACCTGCTGCGCGTCCGCTACGGCGCCCCGCGCGAGCGGCTCGCCAACCGCGACCGCGAGGAGGAGTTGCGCCGCCAGGCACAGCAGATCGACGCGCACGAGATCCGCCGTCGGCTCACGGTGCTCGAAGAGGCGCTCCGCTCGATCGACGGGAACGTCACGGCGGACATGACCATCTTCTCCGCCATGGCCCGCGTCGCCGGCGCCCGATTCGGCGAGGGCGAGTGGCCGCCCCATCCGGCGGGGCGCTGGGACTACTGAGCCACGACGGGCGGCGGCGCGATCGACCGCTCCCCACCCACCGTGGGTTTCGGTGAGATTGGCCGAACCCGCCGCAGCCGGCATGCCGATAACCGGGATGTTGTCCTGTATCAACCACACGGAGGTGATCCATGAAGCGCAGAATCGTGATGTGCGCCGTCGCCCTGTCGCTCGCCCTTCTGCACTCGGCGGCGGCCGCCCGGCCGGTCAAGATCGGCTTCGGCGGCGGGATGAGCGTGCCGGTCAGCGACGCCGAGAACGCGTTCAAGAACGGCCTTCACGGCAAGGCGATGGTGAAATGGGAGGCCCCGGTGCTGCCGCTGGCGCTGCGAGGGTCGGTGGGCTATTCGCAGCTCGATCTCAGGGGGCTCACTCCCGGCGTGGACGGCAAAGAGAAGATCCTCTCCGGTCTCGCCAACGTCAGCTACGGCTTCCCGGTCGGACCGATCAAGCCCTATATCATCGCCGGCGTCGGCGCGTTCAACATCAAGACCGAAGTGGCCGGCACGACCAGCCCCTCGGAGACCAAGTTCGGGGTCGATGGCGGCGCCGGCCTCGAGTTCAAGCTGGGCGGGATCTCGGGGTTCATCGAGGGCAAGGTCGAGAACATCTTCACCGATCAGGGGCCGGCGGGCGGCCAGTCTTTCGACACCATGATCGTCCCGGTCACGTTCGGCATCTTCTTCTAGCCTCGTCGGCGCCCGTTCGACCCTCGTGGTCGCGGGCGCCACGACAGGATCCGGCGAAGTGAGGGCGAGGGATCGACAGGATCCCTCGCCCTCGTCATGACCTGCACCCGGCTATCGGTAAAGCGACTTCATGCTGCCCCAGGTTGAGGATCGTACCGGTGTCGGTGAGGCGTTGTTGACGCTCAACCCGCGTACCGGCTCGTTGCAGCCGATGATGCCGATCGCGGAAGCGGCTCCCGTGTTGAGGTTGATCGTGTAGAGCGTCGATGGCGGCGCCCCGGCGTTCAACGCTGCGTACGCGATCCCCGTGGACCCCGAGATGTCGAATCCGTTCACGGACGACGCGTTGACTCCCAGCGGCCCGATCGTGTTCAGGGTTCCGCTGTTCGGCGGGCTCTGGGTGGTGACGATGTCGAGATCCGTATCGATGTCGTAGAGCACCGTGCTGATCGCGCCGCTGAAGTTGTTGATATAGGCGCCGCCCGTCGCCGCGGGGTTGGCGCCGGCATTCGTGTCCCCGGCCGCGTACGCCAGGCTCACGTCGGTCGCCACCAGCGTGCCGAGGTCGGGATGGAGACGGAGATTCTGATCGGCATTGCTGATCAGCCGGATGCGATCGACGACCGGGTTGAAATCGATGCCGAACTCGGTCCCGCTCAGCACCAGGCCGCCCGGCCCGACCGGTGTCGCAACGCCCGTGGCCGGATTGTCGAAGCGGTAGAGCTGCCCCGCGTTCGTGATGGCGTAGAGGCGCCCGACCGGGACCGCCGGCCTGAAGTCGATGCCGAGGACCTGTTCGGCCGGTGAGTTGAGCCCGCTGATGAGCCGGGTCGTGGTGGTCGCCGGCGTGGCGCTGTCGAAGTTGATCAGGTAGTTGCCGGTCGTGACGACCCAGATCTCCTCGGCGAATGCCGCCGAGGGCAGGGCCAGCAGGGCAACGACCGCGATGATCTTCGAGAAGCCTTGGCGCATGATGTCTCCTCCTCCGGGTCTCGCGACCCGCCATCCCCGGTCTTCACAGGGATCGCCTCCGGTCCGGGGAGCCCGGTGGCGATCGATGAGCGTGGCCGCCCTCTCTACGGACCTCGCGGACGATCGGATGAGCGCGGGGGATGCGGATGGTCAATACGTTGAAGCTGAAGGGGTTGCCCACACGCCGGGGTAGGGCGTGGCGCCGCCAGCCGCGGGCGTGCGGTGGCGCGCAACCGTTGCGTGCGCCCGGGCCTGAGCTGCGCTATCTTCAATCCGTTCGTTCAACGTCCTTCGCCGCGGCGAAGGCTCTTCATAGCCGGCTTCGGGTCTGGAAGCAGAACCTCCATCCCGGCTCCGGATCGCGGATCACCAGAATCCGCCGGCTCCTGCCGGCGTTTAGGGCGGACGCCCGTCCGCCATAGAGGACAGCGGCCATGGCCGAGATCGTCCAGGTGGCCCTGCGCGGGTCGCGCAGGGAGTTCTTCATCAACTCCCGCAGCCTGTGGCTCAAGCTCCGCGATCCGATCATCGTGCAGGCGGAGCACGGCGAGTCGCTGGGTTCGGTATTCCTCAAAGATCCGACCCTGGTGTCGCTCAAGCGCCCGGGCAACGTCAATCGCGAGATCATCCGCAAGGCGACCGAGGAAGACCTCGACCAGCAGGACCACAACCGCGCCCTCGAGGACACCGCGTTCGAGTACTGCCGGGGGCGGATCGAGGCGCGCGAGCTCAAGATGGACCTTTCCGAGGTCGAGGTAGCGTTCTCGGGCTACCGCATCACGTTCTACTTTTCGGCCGAGCATCGCGTGGACTTCCGCGACCTGGTCAAGGATCTGGCCGCCAGGTTCCACACCCGGGTCGAACTGCGCCAGATCGGGGTGCGCGACCAGGCCAAGCGGCTCGACGGCTGCGGCCCGTGCGGGCGCGCGTTCTGCTGCTCGACCTGGCTCAAGGACTTCCACCCGGTCACCCTTAAGATGGCGCGCGAGCAGCAGCTCTCGCTCAACCCGGGCAAGATCTCGGGGGCATGCGGCCGGCTGCTCTGTTGCCTGGCCTACGAGCTGACGATCTATCGCGAGAACCACAAGCGGCTCCCGCCGGCGGGCACGAAGCTGAAGACCGGCAAAGGCGTGCTCACCGTGACCCGCGCCGAGATCTATCAGGAAGCGGTGTGGCTCAGGGACGACGAGGGGGGCGAGCATCGCGTGACCTACGCCGAGCTCCCGCCCGGCCCCTATCACACGTGCGGCGACTGCAACTGCGGGGCGAAGAAGCCGAAGAACGGGAACGACGACGTGCCGCCCGAGTCACAGGGCGAGCCCCCGCCCGACGCCTGGGCGGACCCGCCGGAGGCCCCGGGGCAGTAAAACGAAAACCAACTGTCCACGGGGACAGTTCATCTCCAACAGGCCCCGTTCATTCTGAACCGGGCTTCGAATCTCAGGATGCCCCGGGGCATGTCGCCCGGGCAGCTACAACCCCCGCCGCCCGAACCAGCGAGCCGCGAGGACCAGCGCCGCGACCGAGTAGGCCGCCGCCCACCACACGATTGCCGCGCTTGGCACCGAGGCGGGCGAGAACGGGGTGACTTGCAGCTCGCGGATGATCGTGGGCTGCATGAGCCAGGCGGCGCGCTGCCACAGCGCTTCGGCCGGCATGATGAGGCTCGCGACCGTGCCGACGTTCTGGGCGGCCTCGTTGTCCAGGTGCGTCCCGATCTGCTCCACCCAGTGGCCGATGAATGCGAGCCCGTAGAGCCCGAACACCGCCATGCCGTTGGTCACGGTCGAGAGCCGCGTGCCGCCGGCGATCGAGACCGAGACCAGCAGCACGACCTCGACCACCATCAGCGGCAGGCCGGCGCCCGTATGGGGCGGGATGAAGCCGCCGATCAGACGGGCGACGAGCAGCACGCCTCCCGCCATCACCAGCAGATAACCGGCGACGACGATGACGTACGCGAGCCACTTGCCGAGGACGATCTCGGAACGCCGCACGGGCTTGGCCGCCAGGGTCTGGATCGAGCCCGAGGCGATCTCGCCCGAGATCGCGTCCACCGGGAGCAGGACCGCGCTCATCACCGAGAGCAGGTTGACGGCATAGAGTCCGGCGAGCGTGAGCATGGTGAGCGCCATCCGTCGCTCGACCAGGGTCGTCTTCGCGTTGCCTGCCAGGTCGCGCACGATGAAGTGGAACCCGATGGCGTACAGCAGGAGGAACGCCAGTCCTCCCAGAAGCGCCGCGAGCAGCACCCGGCGACGGAGCGCTTCGTGCAGCGTGA
Organism: Candidatus Eiseniibacteriota bacterium; assembly: GCA_046716125.1. Taxonomy (GTDB): domain Bacteria; phylum Eisenbacteria; class RBG-16-71-46; order RBG-16-71-46; family RBG-16-71-46; genus WS-11. Next base: position 3,928 of record JBKJXJ010000513.1, on the reverse strand, counting down.
GGTGGGCCACCACGAGAATGCGTTGCATGGGATCAGCCCGGCGCCTGGTCGTCGCCCATGATCTCGAGGAACCAGGCCTCGAGCGACTTGCGGGCGGTTCGCATCTCGTAGAGCGGGACCCCGCGCCCCACCAACCAGCGTGCGATCTCGGGCGGCGACTCGTCGTCGGCCACGCGCAGGCGCACCCAGCGGCCCGGGCCTCCGGAGGCCGGGCGATCCTCGGCGTCCGCGTCCACGGGCAGGATCTCGCCGAAGCGCGCGAGGCCAGCGACGGCCTCGGCGTCGAGCGCCCCGACCCGCAGGTCTACTTCAGTGCCCGTCGGCGCCTCATCCATCGCCATCTCGCGGAGGGTCGTGCCGCCCTTGATGAACGTGACGCGATCGCAGGTGACCTCGACCTCGCCCAACAGGTGCGAGTTGAGGAACACCGTCACCCCCCGCGCGCGCAGCTCATGGATGACGTCGCGTACGAGGCGGCGTCCGAGCGGATCGAGCCCCGATGTGGGCTCGTCCAGGAACACGAGCTCGGGCTCGTTCACCAGCGCCTGCGCCAGCCCGACGCGCTGGAGCATCCCCTTGCTGTATTCCCCGACCTTGCGGTCGGCGGCATCGGTCAGCCTCACGCGCTCGAGCAGCGCGTCGCTGCGGTCGACGAGGGTGCGCTCGGGGATGCCGAAGAGCCGCCCGTGAAAATGCAGCAACTCCCGGCCGGTAAGCCAGTCCTGGAATCGAAAGTGCTCCGGGAGGAATCCGACCCGGGCGCGCGCGCGCCGGTCGCCGATCGGGGCGCCGAGCAGCGAGGCCCGGCCCGCCGTGGGCGACACCAGGCCGAGCAGCATCTTGAGCGAGGTGGTCTTGCCCGCGCCGTTCGGCCCCAGGAATCCGAAGACCTCTCCCCGCCGGACCGACAGGGAGAGGTCCGAGACCGCGAGCTTGCGGCCGAATCGTTTGCGAAGTCCTTTCGTCTCGACCGCAAGATCGCTCATTCGGCCGCGACTATCGCACGGATTCGGCGACCTGGAGCAAGTCGACGTCGCCGATGTTGCCTTCGAGGGCGAACACCCGGTCCCCGTCGGTCCACATCACCACGCTGCCGGCGTCGCGCGGGCTGCCCCCGTCGGTCCCCTTCTGGACCTTGGTGACCATCAACCCCGGGTTGCCCTGCACCGTGACCGAGCGGAACGAACTGGCGTTGGCCGGCACCGGGACGAGCAAGGTGCTGCGCCAGTCCACGGTCGACGCGATGCGTCGCGCCTCACCCGCGTCGAGCCCGAGGATGCGCAGGCCCATCTCGCCCAGCCGCGCCAGATCCACGCCGGCCGGCAGCGATACCTCGGGGCTCCGAGCCTGGATCAGTGAGATCTGTCTGCGCTCGGATCGGAACCGCTGGGAGACGACCCGGTGCATGTGGACCTCGATATCCTGCCCATCCAGCCCGGCGGGCACCTCGACGTCACGCAGGTCGAGTGTGGCCAGCAGCTCACGCAGGCGCGACGTGCTCACGCCCAGTCGTGCCCGGCCCTCGCCGGTCACCGCCACGGTGTCGGGCGCCATCCCGTTCGGCAGATAGGACGGTGTCTCGACGGTGAATCCGACCAGCGCCGACGCCGCGGCCGGCGAACTCTGGACCACCGGACGCCCCGGCTCCTGGATCACCTCGTGCCGGTCGAAGATCAGCATGGCGTTGTCGGTGTCCATGGCGCGCAGCTTCTCGAACCGGTCGGAGTCGAACGGGACCGCGACGAAGCTCCGTACCCGGAACAGATCGAGCACGGACTGCGCCCCGGCGCGGACCGCCGGGAACGCGAACAGCGTGGCCACCACGGCGGCGGCGGCGGCAGCAAATACCAGCGGACGCCACGCCCGCACCTGGGACGTCTCCTCCTGTTCGCGCAGCTTCTCGCGCAGCCGGCGGGCGAAGCCCGGTGCCGGGCCGCGGCGGTGCTCGTTGAGGAACCTGTCATCCAGCTCCATCGGAATCCCCCCGTTCACCATCGGGCGCGCAGGGTCTGCACCGTGCGGTGCAGCAGCGTGCCCACGTTCGATTCGCTCAATCCCGTCAGCCTTGCGATGGACCGGTTGGTGAGCTCGGCGCCGTACTTGAGCGCGACCAACTCGCGCTCGCGATCCGGCAGCGTCTCCAGCAGCAGTCCGAGCCGTTCCAGGTCCGAGCGGTGCTCGGCCAGGTCCTCGGGTGTCGGACCGGCCGCGACGTCCGCGATCGCCTCGATCGGGGCGTGGCGCCGCCCGGCGCGGTAGTGGTCCACCGCCACGTTGCGGGCGATCGCCAGCAGCCAGGTCGCGAAGCCCGCGAGATCACGGCGATACCGGTTCCGGGCACGCCAGGCCTTCTCGAAAGTGATCGAGGTCAGGTCCTCGGCAACCGGGCCGTCCCCAACGCGGTAGCGCAGGAAGTTGTAGACGCGGGGAAGCTGCTCCGCGTACACGGCGTCCCAGTCCACGTCGGCGGCCGGAACGGCCCGGCCCCACAGCCTCCCGAATACTGCGTCCTCGGCGGTCATCGCACGTAATATACGGATGAGTGGCCGAGGTATCACATACCCGGGGGAGCGGGGGATCGATGGCAGCAGAAATGCTTAGCCTGGCTCGACTTACGCTGATCTTCGCGATCGCGTTCGCCGTCTTCATCGTCGCCCCGGCATTCCTCGGCGGTCCGTTCCCGCTCTATCCGCTGATGAGCGCGGGCGACGCGCTGGACCTCCTGACGCCCCTGGTCCTGCTTCCCCTCTACTGGCTGCTCTTCCGGATGAGCCCCGACCACCCCCCGACCGGAAAGCAGGTGGTCGGCTTCGTGGTCCTCGCCGCGCTCTGGGCGGAGGGGCAGGGCATGCACCTGGTCGCGAACTCCATCGGGCGGCTGATCCAGACGCTCGCGGACCGGCCGGCCTTGGTCCTCACCCACTTCTATGACGAGGGTCTCAGCCACTACATGTGGCACATCGGCATGGTGGGCCTGTCGGCGCTCCTGATCCATCGCCAGTGGAAGGCCCCGTTCGTGGGACAGCGATCGGGACTCGGTCTCGAGATCGGGGCCGGGATCATCCACGGGTTCAACTACTTCATCATCGTCGTCGAGGCGGCGACCGCCCCGCTCGGCGTGCCGTTCGCCGTCGGCGTCGTCGGCTTCACCCTGCTTCGCGGGCGGGGCGAGCTGCGCCGACAGCCGATCCTGGCGTTCTTCTTCGTGGCCTATGTGATGGCGAGCCTGTGCTTCCTGGGCTGGGGGCTCTACTGGCGCGGGCTCCCGGAGTTCAGCAAGGTCGGGATCATCAATTAGGCCGCGCCCACTGGCCCGCAGTAGGGTGGCCGGATGACCTCGCGGTTTCGACTCCTCGGGAACGCGCTCCTGGGCCTCGCGTCCCTCCTTCCCGCGACCGCGGCGGCTCAGCCGCCAGCCTTCCTCACCCAGTGGGGCACCCCCGGCGGGGGCGACGGGCAGTTTCAGGGACCTTACGGCGTTGCGACCGATCCGTCCGGCAACGTCTACGTCGCCGATTACGGCAACCACCGCATCCAGAAGTTCACCGGGACCGGCACCTACCTCGCGCAGTGGGGCTCGTTCGGGAGCGGCGACGGTCAGTTCCACTCCCCCGCCGGCGTGGCCACGGACGCGGCCGGCGACGTCTACGTGGCGGACGTGAACAACCATCGCATCCAGAAGTTCACCGGCACCGGCAGCTACCTCACGCAGTGGGGCTCACAGGGCAGCGGCGACGGGCAGTTCGACCGTCCCTTCGGCGTCGCCACCGACGTGGCCGGCAGCGTCTACGTGGCCGACACGTTCAACCACCGGATCCAGAAGTTCACGGGCACCGGCAACTACGTCACGCAGTGGGGCTCGTCTGGAAGCGGCGACGGACAGTTCAACCGTCCCGTCGCGGCGGCCACGGCCGCCGGAACCCTCTAC
>JBKJXJ010000512.1:0-2537 GCA_046716125.1 Candidatus Eiseniibacteriota bacterium | reverse complement strand
GCGCCGGGCACCGGGTGCGGCTGCTGGCGTCCGAAGTCGAGATCGCGGCGGGCCGCATCCACTCGCTGGTCGCGGCGATCAAGGGATTCACCTACATGGATCAGACGCGCGTCCCGGCGCCGGTCGCGATCGGCAAGGGGCTTGCCGACACTCTGGCCGTGCTCGGCGCGAAAGCGCGTTCGAAGTCGGTGTCGGTGACGGCCCAGGTCGCCGAAGACCTGCCTGCCGTCGAGGGGTTCGGGGGCGAGCTCAACCAGGTCTGGGCCAATCTGATCGAGAATGCGATCGATGCGGCGCCGGACTCGGGGAGGGTCCAAGTCACGGCGACCCGCGAGGGCGATGCCGTGGTCGTGCGGGTGGTGGACGACGGGCCGGGCGTTCCGGACGAGATCAAAGAGCAGATATTCGAACCGTTCTTCACCACCAAGCCCCAGGGTCAGGGCACGGGCCTCGGCCTCGACATCGCACGGCGCCTCGTGCGCCAGCACGACGGCCAGCTTGAGGTCCATTCGCGGCCGGGTCGCACGGAGTTCCGGGTCATCCTGCCGCCGGCGTGAGACGGCGCAGCTCACAGAGGGAGGATCGAGATGCCGAAGTTCCTGATCGAGGTGCCCCACGATGCGGAAATGGTGGCTTGCGCGAAGGTCGTCCAGATCTTCCTTTCGACCGGATCCCACTTCCTGACCAATGCGGAGTGGGGCTGTATGGACGGCGTTCACAGCGCCTGGATGATCGTGGAGGTCGGCAGCAAGACCGAGGCCCTCGGCATCCTTCCGCCCGGGATGCGAGCGGACGCCAGGATCGTGGGGCTGAACCGCTTCTCGATGGCCCAGATCGAATCCACCCTCCGCCGTCACGCAGGTTCGGCCGGCGCCGGGGGCGCGATCGGTGGCTAAGCCGGTCATCCTGGCGGTGGACGACGATCGCGAGGTGCTGGGCGCGATCGAACGCGATCTGCGGCGCCACTATGGCGGCTCGTACCGGATCGTCGCGACGTCCTCAGGGAACGAAGCCCTGGAGGTGCTGCGCCAACTCCGGGAGCGGGCCGGCGCCGTCGCGCTGCTGCTGGCGGACCAGCGCATGCCGCGGATGACCGGTGTCGAGTTCCTGTCCGAGGCGCGCACGCTTCACCCCGAGGCGATCCGGGCGCTGCTGACCGCCTACGCCGACACCACGGCGGCGATCGCCGCGATCAACGACGTCGGGCTCCACCACTACCTGATGAAGCCCTGGGACCCGCCGGAGGAGCGGCTCTATCCGGTGCTCGACGATCTGCTCGCGGGGTGGTCCGGGCGGGTGCGCCTGCCGTTCGACGGCATCCGCGTGGTCGGATCGCGCTGGTCGCCGCAGAGCTACTCGACGCGCGAGTTCCTGGCGCGCAATCAGGTGCCGTACCAGTGGGTGGATATCGACGACGATGCGCCGACCCGCGAGCTGGTCACGTCCCTGGAGGGCGCTTCGCCACGCCTGCCGATCCTCCTGTTCCCGGACGGGAGTCGTCTGGTCGCACCCGCCACGGCCGAGCTGGCCGGGAAGATCGGACTGCAGGCACTGGCGACCCGGCCCTTCTACGACGTGGTCATCATCGGGGGCGGGCCCGCCGGGCTCGCGAACGCCGTCTACGCGGCCTCGGAGGGGCTGCACACGCTGCTCATCGAGCAGCACGCGCCGGGCGGTCAGGCGGGCACCAGCTCGTTCATCGAGAACTACCTCGGATTCCCCGGAGGCATCACCGGCGCCGATCTCGCCCAGCGGGCGACCGCTCAGGCCCGGCGTTTCGGCACCGAGATGCTGGTCGGCCAGCCGGTGCGGGGCCTGAGGCGCGAGGATCCGTACCGGATCGTCACGCTTGGCAATGGTCACGAGGTGTCGTGCCACGCCCTCGTCCTCACCACCGGGATGGCCGTGCGCGAGCTCGAGGTGGATGGGATCGCACCCCTGGTCGGCGCCGGCGTCTACTACGGCGCGGCGATGACCGAGGCGGCCCTCCATCGCGGCCACGACGTCGCGACCATCGGCGGCGCGAACTCGGCGGGCCAGGGCGCGCTGTTCTTCTCGCGCTACGCCCGGAAGGTCACGATGCTGGTCCGCGCGCCGGGCTTGAGCCCGGCGATGTCGAAGTACCTCGTCGAGCGCATCGAGGCGACCGGGAACATCGAGGTCGTCTCCGGAGTGGTGCTGACCCGGGCGAGCGGGAACGGCCACCTCGAGCGGATCGCCGTGCGCGAGGTCACGACCGGGACGGAGCGCGCGATCGACATGGGGGCGCTGTTCGTATTCATCGGCGTCGCGCCCCGCACCGAGACGTTCGCGGGCTTCGTGGAGCTGGATGCCAAAGGATTCATCCTCACCGGACCCGATCTGCCGAAGCGAACGGCCGCCTGGCCGCTCGAGCGCGACCCGCTCATGTTCGAGACCAGCGTCCCGGGTGTGTTCGCCGCCGGGGACGTCCGGTCAGGCGCCAACCGCCGCATCGCCGCGGCCGTCGGCGAGGGCTCGGCGGCCATCTACTCGGTGCACCAGTACCTGCGGACGGT
>JBKJXJ010000511.1:0-3677 GCA_046716125.1 Candidatus Eiseniibacteriota bacterium | reverse complement strand
GCCCCCAGGATGACGCGCCCCTCCTTGCTCGTCGTGCGGCCGAGGTCGGCGAGCACGCGGGCGGTGATGCCCACGCTCGTCGCGGTGAGCGTGGCACCCACGAACCAGTGGGTGAGCGTGTGGTGCGTGGGGAAGAACCACGACGAGACGAAGAACCCGAGCACCATCGGAGTCACCACGCCGAGCGCGGCGACGAGCATGGATGAGGCGCCCACTGCCATCAACTTCTTCACGTCGGACTCGAGCCCGACCTGGAAGAGCAGGAAGAGGACGCCGATCTGGGCCAGGATGCCGATGCCGATGTTGGTGCGCAGCGGCTCGAGCGCGTGGATGCCGAGCAGTCCGAGATTCCCGAGCGCGACACCCGCGAGCAGTTCCCCCAGCACGGCGGGCTGGCCGAAGGATTCGAAGAACGAGCCGCCCAGCCTGGCGCCGATGAGGATCAAGACCAGGCCGGCGAGGATGGGGAGCATGTCCGTCGTGCCGGGCTCGGCGGCCGCCCGGGCAGGGCCCGAGAGGAGCAGGCTCGCGGCGAATGTCGCGAGCACCATCGGCGCCAACAGGGCTCGCGAGGGGACGGGTGGACGCATGGTCCGGGGTTCATAACGCATCGCCGGGGCGAGGTCGAGTGAAACCGCAGGACCGCCGGGACATCCACATGGCGTGAACCGTTCGCTCCGGAGACTCCTGCGCATCCTGGCCGTGATCTGGGCGCTCCCGACCACGCTGGTCGGCGTTCTCCTGGCCGGCGTGGCGATCGCGACCGGCGGCCATGCGTCGCTCGTGAACGGCGTGCTCGAAGCGCATGGCGGATGGATCCGCTGGGCGGTCGAGCGCCTCCCCGTGGGCCGCGGCGGCGCGGCCGCGATGACGCTCGGGCACGTGGTCCTCGCCAACAACCGGACAGCGTTGGCGCTCACCCGGTCGCACGAGCGGGCGCACGTCTCGCAGTGCGAGCGCTGGGGCCCGTTCTTCCTCCCGGCGTACGCGCTGGCGAGCCTCTGGGCGCTGCTTCGTGGCGCCGATCCGTACCGGGACAACGCGTTCGAGAGGGAGGCGTTCGCGGTGTCGAATCCGGCGGAGGAGGACTCCACGCCGATGGCAGGCCGGGGTGATGGTCCGCGATCCACATGACGCCGGGAGCGCCAGGACCTCTATGATGCCCCCGTCCATGGGAACTGAGATGCCGTCGGGTCCGCCCTCCAACCGCATCCGCCTCGCGCGCATCGTCGCGGTCGGTGCGGACGTGGTTCAGCTCGCGTTCTTCCCGGTGTTCGCCAGCGGCTGGCTCTCGCCGCTGAACAACGCGCTGGACGTCGTGGTCGCGCTGATCATGGTGCGCCTGGTGGGCTGGCACTTCGCGTTCCTGCCCACGTTCCTCGCCGAGCTGGTCCCGGGCGTGGACCTGGTGCCGACCTGGACGATGGCGGTCTGGTTCGCGACCCGGTCACGCGGACGGCCGCCGAGATGATCGCCCTGCTCATCGGCTGCTGCCGGCACCCCGATCGTACGATCTACGACTTCGTCGCCAGCTTGCTCCGCCTGGCGTCGTGCTGCCGCTTCGACATGGTCTCCAGGTGCGAGCGGACGCTGGCCGCCAGCGTGACGACCCGCTTCACGTCCGGCGTATCCGACTGAACCTCCTGCTCCAGCGCGGTGAGCCGCGTGTTCAACTCGGCCTCATGCGCCACCCTCTGCTGCATCACCTCGCCCATCCTGGCGCTCATCTCCGCGCTCATCGACTGCATGTAAGCCTGATGGTGCTTCTGCATCCCGTTGTAACTCCGCCGCATCTCGGCCACCGCGACCCGCGCGAAATCGGCATTGACGGAGCCGGCGTTCGCTGTCCGCCTCTGCACGGCCCTGGCGAAGGTGTCGAGGTTATCGTGATAGGCCCTCGCCAGCACGAGATGCGGCTCATTGGCCATCAGCTTCCGCTCGCGCGATATCGCTTTCTTGTCCTGCGACGCCGATGCAGCCGTCCCGCTCCCGGCGGCATGGGCCTCGTGCTGCGCGCTCGCAGGCACTGCACCGGCGCCTCCCAGCGCCAGGATCATGACGATTGTGGCCGTCAGGCTGGTCTTCACCTTGACTTTCCTCCGCAAAGAGATGAACTGCTCCATGTCGCTGGTGAGCGCCGAAGGCACACTTCACCACCCGTTCGACACGCCAATTTCATGCCACCGTGGTGATGTCACCGGCGGGCTCGCCCCCAATGCCATGTGGGCACGGGTGATGGAAGTCGGCGACGGTCGATCCGCCGGGCCTTCGCACCGCGGAGACCGTGATCTCCAAGGGCAATCCCAGGGCGCGCGGGGGGCAGGATCTTCAAACCGGCGGGATCCCCCCTATTTCACGATCACCCGGCCCTTGTACATATCCATCGCGCAGGCGTACGTCAGCTCGCCCGCCTGGTCCGGGGTGAAGGTGATCTCGACCGCCTCTCCGAGCGGCAGGGGCTGGTTGATGCCGTGCGCCGGCATCACCAGCTCCGTCGCACACGTGTTCGCCGTCGTCCGCGTGACGACCAGCGTCACCGGCTTGCCCGCCGCCACCGTCACGAACTCGGGCTCGAAGCCTTTCTCGGTGACGGTGATGGCGACCCGCCCGCTGTCGACTGTGCCCCCCGTCTGCGTCCCGCAGCCCGCCACCAGCATCAGCCCCGTCAGACACCAAAGGACGTGTTTCATACCGCGATCCTCCTTCCTTTCTGTTCGCGCTTGAGTTGCGCATAGCGCCAGTACGCGTATACGACCGGGATGATCTCGAGCGTCAGGAATGCCGAGGTGAAGAGTCCGCCCACCATGGGTGCCGCCACCCGCTTCATGACGTCGGCGCCGGCGCCCTGCGACCAGAGCAGCGGCACCAGACCGATCATCATCGTCGCCACCGTCATCAGTTTGGGCCGCACGCGCTGAACCGAGCCTTCGAGGGTCGCCTCGACGATATCGTCGAGGTTGCGGATCCGGCCCTCGCGCTTGTACTTGTGATACGCGCTGTCGCAATAGACCACCATCACCACGCCGGTCTGCGCTGCGAGCCCCACGAGCGCGATGATCCCGACCCAGACCGCAGTCGAGAGATTGTAGCCCAGGAAGGCCAGCAGCCAGACGCTCCCGACCAGCGCGAACGGCACCGAGGCCAGCACGATCAGCGATTCGGCGAGGTTGCCGAAGTTCAGGTAGAGCAGGAGCAGCACGATGACCAGCGTGAGCGGCACCAGGACCTTCATGCGCGCCTGCATCTGCTGGAGCAGCTCGTACTGTCCGGTCCACGAGAGGAAGTAGCCGGCGGGCAGGCGCACCTCCTTCCCGACCACTTTCCTGGCGTCATCCACGTAGCCGCCGATGTCGCGCTTCGCCGGGTCCATGTCCACGTAAACGTAGCCCACCAGCATCCCGGCTTCGTCACGGATCATGGGCGGACCGGTCGCCACGCGGATGTCGGCCACCTGGCCGAGCGGCACGTGGGCGCCGGCCGTGCGGTCCCACTGCTCGGTGCCGGGCTCGGCGGCGCCGGCGGGCGGAAGCGGGTTGCCACTGGCGCCCGATGACATGTCGCCGCTCGCCGGCATGCCGGCGCCAGTGCTCATCCCGCCGCCCGAGGGTCTCCTCGCGCTTCCGCTCATCGCCTGGGCGATCAGGTCCGGGCCCACGTCGCTCGCCCCGGCCGAGGCG
>JBKJXJ010000510.1:0-11480 GCA_046716125.1 Candidatus Eiseniibacteriota bacterium | reverse complement strand
CAGAGCGGACCGGTGGCTGACACGCTCTTTCTGGGTATGGGGAGCGGTGTCGTTCGCTTTGTCGAAACGGCGCTTGTGAGCGTCAATCCCACGCCGATACCGTCCGGGCTCGATCTGCGGGTGGGTCCCAGCCCTTCGCCTGGCACGATCAGCCTCTCGTTCCGGATCCCGCGGGCGTCGCGCGTATCACTCCGGGTGCTGGATGCGGCCGGACGGGAGGTGGCCGTACTCCTCAACGGCGAGCGCCCCGCAGGGCTGAACCGTCTCGACTGGAACACCGTCGGCCTCCCCAGTGGAGCTTACTTCCTGCAGCTGAGCGCCGGTGGCGAGGCCATCACGCGCAAGGCCCTCCTCGTGCATTAGACCCTCCACCGGGGTTCCGGCAACGCCGCCTCGGCCAACTCGTCCACCCCCAGTGCGCGCAGCGTCTCGACCACCAGCGGCAACCCGACGCGTGCCGTGATGGCTTCGGCTTCGGTCCGTTCGATCACGAACGGCAGGATACTCCGCCGCACGCGCCGCCGCCCCGGGCTCATCTCGCCCGCGCCGGCGCTGCCGGGCCCGCCGGCGTTCGCTCGCCTGGCGCCGCAGCTCCGCCAGCTCCAAGGCCGTCAGGGCATCGATCAGCGCCCACAGCCGCTGGTAGGCCGCCACCGCGGCGCGGACCGCCGCCTCATCCTCGGGGCGCACGTGCACCGCCTGGGTCGCGCCCTCGAGGTGCACGGTGAGGAACGTGCCACGGTGGCGGGCCTGGGGGTCGCGCGCGCAGGCGCAGTTCGCACGCCCGCAGCGCCGCACCCGCTCAACCACCGAGCCGCGCATCAGCGGCTGCTCGCTCAGCGCCCGCAACGCGTCGCTCAGCCGGCGGCGGCGGCGGGCGATCTGTCCCCGATTCGATACCATGTCTGTATCTTATAACGCTAACCAGATATCGTGTCCACTCTTTTCTCGCCATGCGGGCGCAGGGAAACCCCGGAACGCACACCCCAACTCCCCGGCGCCTCGCGCCTTAGCCGGAAGCCCCGGCGCTTAGAGCGGAGTTATGGGGTCGCCTGTCAAGTGGTCATTGGCCATTCGGCCCACCCCGACGGATGGAACGGGCGATAGACTGTGGGCCAAGCGCCGGCCCGAGTCGATCTTGTCGTTGGAACGTGCGCCGACGCGCCGGCCCTAGTGCCCCAGTAACACCATCTTCCGCTGGCTGTGGAAGCTGCCGGCCCGGACCCGGTAGAGGTACACCCCCGCCCTAAGCGGATGGCCGTTCCCGTCGCGACGATCCCACTCGACCGCATGGAAACCCGCCGCGAACCGCTCATCCGCGAGGATGCGGACCAGGCGGCCCTGCGCGTCGAAGACCTCCAGCCGGACCTTCGCTCCCACCGGCAGGTCGAACCGGATCGTCGTGCCGCTGCCAAACGGGTTGGGCTCGTTCTGCCGCAGCGCGAAGCTGGTCGGCAGCCGTACGCCACGATCGTGATTTGAATTCACGGGTAGAGCCTCGCCGGCCGACGCTCCCACACCTCCCGTCGGCACCCCGACCAGGGTCGTCGCGACCACCGTCCTCGCCGGAGGGCCGGGATACCACTCGTATGGCGGCGGCGCGCCGATGATGTTGTAGACGGTCGTCTCAACGGTGTAGCCCGTGGGCGATACCGACACGATCCGACCTTCGCGGACCTCCTGCTCCTTGTCGTAGACGAGGGTGTCTCGAAGACCCATGGTCCCAGACGAGCGCGCCCAGGCAATCGGCGTCTCAAGGAAAGGCACCGGGAATACGACGGTCTTCCGCAGCACGAAACGCCGGATCGTATAGCTGCTGTCGTTGGACAAGCCGGGAATGTTGAAGTTTTTGAGCACGCGTTGCACGGTGTCGGTGGCGAACACCGAAAGGAATCCTTCCAGCCGATGATAGACCACCCTGGGCGGCGCAAGCAGCTTCAGAGCGGTATCGGCGCGCACGTGCCCGAAACCGGCCGAGTCGTCGAACGCCTTCTCGGCGCCAAACGAATCCACGTCTGGATGCCTGGCCGTGATGATCATCGCCTGATAGAGATCCTCCCCGAGCAGAGGCTCATCGGCGCCGGTCACCCCCTTGGCCTTGTACTTGCCAAGGATGAGGGCCGCTACCCCCGAGACGACTGGCGTCGCCGCCGACGTGCCGCCGAAGTCATTCCCGCCGAGCGCTCCACACCCTGCTAGATCGTAGTATGCACCGGTCGAGAGTCGACACCCCCAGTGCGTCGTCGCGATCAGATTCCCTCCAGGAGCCGCAAGATCGATCGCCGGGTGGTAGTTCGACCCCCGATTCTCAAGGGGCGGACTCTCATCCCAACGACGGCCATTTCCAAAGAACGCCCCAACCGTGCACACGGTCTTGGCGTACCCGGCCGGGAAGATCGCTCCAGGGGCGTCCCCATTGCCTATGCCCGCTACCAACAGTTGGCCTGCATAGAACGCATTCCTGGCCGCGGCCCGCTCTGCGATGTCCGCGGAGGAGCCGCCGTAGCTCATGTTGAGGATTGGGATCTTCCTCACCCGGCAACTATCGATTGCTCGCGCGCTGAAGCATGACGAAAAGCTCCCCTCGCAATCCGTGATCTTGATCGGGACAGCCTTGGCCTTCCACGCTACCCCGGCGACGCCTTTGCCATTGTTGCCGATCGCCGCAACGATCCCGGCGACGGCCGTGCCGTGTGAATGGTCGTCCTCGGGCGCGTCGGGGGTGAGGTAGCCGCATGGCACAACGTCAATGGTTGAATCACAGGTGACGGCGCACCCCACGGGTGCGGGACACGAAGTGTAGCAAGCCGGCGGGGGAGGGATCGGTTGGACGGGGAAGAATGAGAACCCCTCCGCCAGGCTCACGTTGAGGTCTTGATGGCTCGCCCAGATGCCGGTGTCGATGATCGCCACGCGGACGGAGGAATCGCCGGTCGTGATGCACCATGCTTCGGGAGCGTTGATGTCCGCGTCCGCCACAAGCCGGGGCCAGGGATTGGACGGGGGGTTCGGAGTGCAGAGGAGGGAGTCCCCCGTGTTGTGGAGCCACCATTGTTTGTTGAAGTACGTGTCCACACTGTCGGGAGGGCAGGCCGACAGGAGGCTTCGGGTCTGTGGCCGCCCGACGTCGAGCACTCCAGGCGCGGCCCGGAGTCGGGCCTCAGCCGTCGCCGGCGAATTCAAGGACGCGATGTAGAACCCCGACAAATCGTCGAGCAGGACGGGCTCGCCGATCAGGTTGACGGAGAAGCGATCCTCTGGCTTGAAGCTGGGGAAGAGCTTCGCAAGGTATGTCACCCCCTCGCTGATGAGCGAGGAACGAAGACTGGGATCTTGGAACGAGAACGCTTCGACCGGTCCGGCGCTCGTGCCTGAAGGTGGCTCGAGCGCCCCTGGTGCAAAGCGAATGATGAGGCCACCGGATGCCGACTGGCTACTGACGGATGCGGCCGCGACGAGAGTGAAGAGCAGCACCGCGGCCGTCGAGACAAGATGAGTCCTCATTCCGGGCACCTCCGAGGAACCCCAGGGGGAGGGTCAATGCACGAGGAGCGCCTTGCGCGTGATGGCCTCACCACCGGCGCTCAGGCGCAGGAGGTAGACTCCACTGGGGAGGCCGGCGGTATTCCAGTCGAGGCGGTTCAGCCCTGCGGGGCGCTCGCCGTGGAGGAGTACGGCCACCTCCCGTCCGGCCATATCCAGCACCCGGAGTGTTGCTCGCGACGCCCGCGCGAGCCGGAATGTGAGGCTGATCGTGCCAGGTGAGGGGCTGGGACCCATCCGCAGCTCGAGCCCAGACGGTATCGGCGTGGGATCGACGCCTACCACTTCCGTTTCGACATAGCGAAGGACACCGCTCTCCATGCCCAGAAAGAGCGTGTCCGCCACGGGTCCGCTGTGCACGAGAATGGCGCGCACCGAGCCGTGCCCCGGGCTCTCGAACGACAGGGGCGTCCACGAAGCTCCCCCGTCGTCGGTCTTGAAGACCGTCGATCCCTGACCGAGAATCCCGTTGACGTAGAGCCTCAGGGGCGCGAACGCGCGCGTCCCGAGTTCGCTGCACGAACACCCGTTGGGCATCGACACCTGGCCCCATGATCCGCCGTTGTCATGGGTCTCGAACAAGCCTCCGGGGATTCCCAGGAACGCATGAACGGAATCAGCCGGATCGAAGGCCATGGCAACGGCGGGATAGGCTGAGGTGTAGGCGGAGATGGAGCTGGAAGTCCACGTCTCGCCATCGTCCGTCGAGCGGCGAAGGATGGCGGACTCGGCGTTGCTCTCCCCACCCGTCCAAACAGTCGAGATGCCCCGAGTGAGAAAGTGAAGGAACAACCCACCCAAACAGCACACTTTCTTCCACGTCATGCCGCCGTCCGTGGACTTGCCGATGTGTACGCCGCGGGCGGCGGCCAGGATGGTCCCTGGCGCGTGAGGCAGCCCCAGCAGCGCGATGACCTGGCGCGCCGATGGTGAGCCTCCGGCCCCGAACCCATTCTGGAAAGGCGTCCAGCTCAGCCCGCCATCCGTCGAGCGCCATAGCGCCACTGTGTCCGCACCACTGCCCGTGACGTCGCGAGCCACGATCAAGGACTCGGCGCTCACGGGCAGCAGGTCGTGCACGGTTTGCCCCGCAAAGCCCAGGAACACCCAGGCCGATTCCGCCACCGTGGACGGCTGGCGGTACAGCCCATCGTTGGTGCAGGCGTACAGCAGCCCCTGGCCGGAACGCATGCGCTCGACCCGTCGGCCCAGCAGCTCCAGATCGCTCCACTGCCCGTGCACGGTCCCCGGCGCCAGCGCGAGCGCGGCGAAGACCGCCGGGATTCCAACGAGCGCTCGATACCTCATGCTCGCTTCGGGCGATCGCTTACCCGGCCAAGCGGACTTCCAGAATGCCCGCGGCCTGGGGTGGGGGCGATCCCGGACCACCATGGCGACGGCCGGAGGGACGCTTCGCGGAACCGATGCCTCGTGGCGGCGAAGCCAGGCGACGGGGCATCGTGGGAAGGCCCCGATAAGGCATGGCATGCCTGCCTTTCGCGCATGAAGCCCGCTCCTTCGGTGAGGGCAGCCCGTGGCGGCTCCCGAAAGATGCTCCCCCTCGACCGGCGCCATGTCAAGCGCAAGTTGCAATTGCCAGGCGAATGGGCCCCGGTGCGAGCCCGGTGCCCACCCTACCCCCTGCAGCCGTTTCGGAAGGCCCCTGAGCCATTGGCGACGGGTGCCGCCGGAGCGACCAGGCCGTCCGTCTGCGCCAGCGCAAGCACGAGCTGGTGCACCGCTTTGCCATCCCCGGCGATCCGCTCCCTGGCTCGCTGATCCTCGGTGACCTCATCTCGTTCGCCCGGGTCGATCACAAACGGCAGGATACTCCGCCGGCGCTCGCGCCGTGGCCCCGCACTCACGCCCCCCGCCGCTGCCGGGCGCGGCGCCGCTCGCGCGCCTGCCGCCGCAGCTCCGCAAGCTCGCAGGCCGTCAGCGCGTTGATCACGCTCCACAGCCACTGGTAGCCCGCCACCGCGGCGCGCACAGGCACAGTTCGCGCGCCCGCAGCGCCGCACCCGCTCGACCACCGAGCCGCGCATCAGCGGCTGCTCGCTCAGTGCCCGCAGTTGTTCGCGCAGCCGCCGCCGTTCGATCTGCCCTCGGTTCGAGATTATGTCTGCGTCCTATACAGCTAACCAGAGAGGAGGTCCAGGGATTACTCGCCATTCGGGCGGGCACCTCCCGCCCGTAACGCCCGTCTCTCAGCGACCCTGGCGTTGCGGTCCCTGGCTTAGAGCGGAGTTATGGAGTCGGTCCGACCACTCCTGGATGGTCTCCGCCAGCCACGCGGCGCCCGACAGCGGATGGAGGTGTGCGACGCCGGGCGACACGCGGGTCTCCGCCCCCGGGATGAGCCGGGCCATCTCGGCGATCGCCTCGCGCGCCCAGCGGGTCTCGCACTCGCCGACGATGAGAAGTGTGGGGCGCGAGATTCGCGCCAGGTCGGCCCGGGTGTCGTGGGCGAACGCGAGCCCGACCGCCTGTCGGGCCGACCCGAGCGGGACGTTCCGGATACCGTGGCGCACGAAGGCGAGGCTGCGCGCATCGCAATGCGGGTCGTAGACCCACGCGCCACGCGCGGCGAGGCGGCGGGCGAGCGGCGCCGCGAGCGACCCGGGCAGCCAGCGCTGGGACGCGAGGACGAGCGACTGCTCGATGTAGCGCTTGCGCCACTGCCCGCGCGTGCTGCCCACGCGCGCGAAGCTGCTGCTCAGCACGAGCGCGGCGACACGCTCCGGGCGCGCGAGCGCCCAGCGCTGGGCGAGCGCGCCACCGAGCGAGTGGCCGACCACGACCGCGGCACCCGGAGCGAATGCGTCGGCCACGCGCTCCAGGTCGGCGAGCAGCGCCTCCCACGTCGGCGGCCCGACGAAGCGCGATCGCAGGTCGAAGGCAACCACCCGGAACCGGCGCGCCAGCCGCCACGCCACTCCGGCCCACGCTTCCTTGTACCCGGGAAGCGGCGGGAGCAGCAGGAGCGGCGGTCCCTCGCCCATCACCACGACGTCGGTGGTCCCATCGCCCAGCTCGAAGGGCCGGGGGCGCCATCCCGCGAGCCAGCCAGGGTCCACCAGGCGTTCCCACCCGGCGGTGAGACGGATGGCGATGTGCATGGACGCCACGATACCGTCCGCCCGCGCTCACGTCACGGCGTTCTCCACGGTGGATCGAGAGCGGTGCTACCTTCCGCCGACCATGTCCGCGACGCGATCCCGTACCTTTCCCGCCGGCTTCCACTGGGGCGCGGCCACCTCGGCCCACCAGGTCGAGGGTGGCAATCACCACAACGACTGGTGGCGGTTCGAGCACCAGCCCGGGACGATCGCCGACGGCACGGTGAGCGGCGAGGCCTGCCGCCATTACCAGCGGTTCGACGAGGACTTCGCCCTCGCCGCCGGCGACGGCCACAACGCGCACCGGCTCTCACTCGAGTGGAGCCGGATCGAGCCCGAGCGCGACCGCATCGACCCGGAGGCCGTCGCCCACTACCACGCGGTGCTCGAGTCGCTGCGGCGTCACCGGCTGACACCGATCGTCACCCTCCACCATTTCACCAACCCTCTCTGGATCGCCGACCACGGCGGCTGGGAGAACCGCGACACGATCGAGCGCTACGCAGGATACGTCCGCTTCTGCGCGCGCGAGTACGGCGGCGAGGTGGACTGGTGGTGCACGGTCAACGAGCCCGAGGTGTACGCGTTCCGATCGTACTCCGAGGGAACGTGGCCCCCGGCGCGACGCGACGACGACGCGGCGCTGGCGGTGATGGCCAACCTGCTCGAAGCGCACGGGCGCGCCTACCGCGTCCTCCACGCCGAGGACACCCGCGACGCGGACGACGACGGGCGCCCCGCCGTGGTCGGCTTCACCAAGGCGTGGGTGCCGCTCGAGCCGCTCAGGCCCTGGTCCCCGCTCGATGTGCTGCGTGCCCGGCTGGAAGATTCGGTCTTCAATCACGCGGTCGCGCGCGCACCCGTCACGGGCGATATCCACCTCTCGATCCCGGGCGCCCGGGGCGTGCAGCGTCATGTGCCCGAACTCGCGCGGAGCCTCGACTTCTTCGGACTCAACCACTACACGCGCTGGAAGGTGGATGCGCTCGCCCGCGACCCGCACGCCGTGCCGTCCGGCGCTCGGCGCACCGACCTCGGCTGGGAGATCCACCCCCCGGCTTCGAGGCCGTCGTCATGCACGCCGCCGAATCGGGGGCGCCGGTCCTCGTGACCGAGAACGGGTTCGCCGACCGCGCCGACGCCTTCCGACCGCGCGCGCTGGTC
This sequence comes from Candidatus Eiseniibacteriota bacterium, assembly GCA_046716125.1. GTDB lineage: Bacteria > Eisenbacteria > RBG-16-71-46 > RBG-16-71-46 > RBG-16-71-46 > WS-11. Next base: position 3,654 of record JBKJXJ010000510.1, on the reverse strand, counting down.
GAGTACCTGCTCGCGATGGGCCGCGCGATGGACCGCGGCGCCCGGGTGATCGGCTATCTCCACTGGTCGCTGATGGACAACTTCGAGTGGGCCGAAGGGTTCCGCCCCCGGTTCGGTCTCTACGGTGTCGAGCACGACCATCCCGGGGGGCCGCGCGTCCGGCGCCGGAGCGCGGACCACTTCGCCCGCCACGCGCGCGCGCACGCGATCGGCGCCGATGTGGTCGCAGAGGTCGGGCTGGATCGGTAGCCCTCCCCCCTGGAACGGCCGCGTCACTCATGCCTCGCGGGAACGGACCCCCTGGGCTTTCCCGCGCCCCTGCGCTACCTTCACGTCTGGAAGGAGTCCCTCATGTGCCCGTTGTGCAAGCCGATGAACGACAAATCCTGTCCGCTTCAGGAGCAGGCCGATGGCCGCATCGTGTGCTCCTGCGGGATCCATTCCTGGCCCAACTCGGGCGCACTGGAGGAGACCTGCCGGCGCCTGAGCCTCACGGTCACCGGCCAGTTGCATACCTGGACGCAGAGTTACTGAGGTCCACGCTCCATCCGAACACACCATGCCCCGCACCCCCTCGGATCCCCTCGAGAACATCCAGCGTGAGGTCGAACGCATGTTCCAGGACCTCGCCTACCAGGGGCATCCGGGCGCCCACTTCGCCGCCCAGCCCTGGTTGCCGCCGGCGGATCTGGTCGTCTCCGAGCGCTCGGCGCGCGTCATCTTCGAACTGGCGGGGGTCCCGCGTGAGAACGTGCGGGTGCGCCTGCGCGGCCGGCTGCTCGAGGTGAGCGGACGCCGCGTCACGCTGCAGGAGCCGCCGGGCGCCCACTATCACCGGGCCGAGATCTACTTCGGCGAGTTCTCCCGGGTGGTCGAGCTGCCCTGGGACGCCGAAGAGGCGAGCGTGTCCGCGACGTATCGCGACGGGATGCTGGAGATCAGCCTGCAGGCGGCGGCCGCGCCCCGGCCGACCGACGTGCCGGTGCGAGAGCACAGGCCATGAAGCGCCCCGCTCCAGCGCGCCGGCCGAAGCGGGTGGTGCCGGCCGCGCGCGGCCGCAGGATCAAGGTGGGCGGCGCCGATCCCGCGGTGACTCTGATCACGCTCCCACGTTTGGTCAAGGTGCTCGCCGTGCCGGACACCGTGGTCTTCCCGCTCGGCATCCTGCCGCTCGGCGCCGGACGTGTGAAGAGCGTGCATCTTCTCAACGACGCGGTGGCGGGCGATCGCACGCTGGCCGTGTTCATGCAGCGCGAAACCGAGGACGATCCGACCCCCGACACCCTGCACCCGATCGGGACGCTGTGCAACATCCTGCGCATGGTGCGGCTGCAGGACGGGCAGATCTCGGCCATCCTCCAGGGCGTCGCGCGCGTCCGGCTCGGGAAGGTCGAGTCGGTCGAGCCATACATCAGCGCCGTGGTCGAGCCGCTCGCCGAGATCGAGCTGGACGATGTCGAGACCGAGGCACTCGCCAAGACCCTGCTCGACCTGTTCGAACGCGTCGTCGCGATCTCGCCGCAGTTGCCGGACGAGGCGGTCGCGACCGCGCGCTCGCAGTCCGCGCCCGGCCGCCAGGTCGACTTCATGGCCTCGATGATCGAGCTGCCCCCGGACGAGAAGCAGCGGCTGCTCGAGACGCTCGACGTCAAGCGCAGGCTCCAGGATCTGCACGGCATCCTCGCGCGCGACCTCCAGGTGCTCGAGGTGGGTCACAAGATCCAGGAGCAGGTCCGTGACTCGCTGGACGAGCGCCAGAAGGAGTTCGTCCTGCGCCAGCAGCTGGAGGCGATCCGCAAGGAGCTGGGCGAAGGCGAGGGCGACGACGCCCAGCGCGAGGTCAAGGAGCTCAGGGAGTGTATCCAAAAGGCGCCGATGCCCCCCGAGGTTCGCAAGGAGGCCGACCGCGAGCTGGCCCGTCTGGCTCGCATCCCGCCGCAGGCCGCCGAGTACACCGTCGCCCGCACCTATCTGCAATGGCTGTGCGACATGCCGTGGGAAGCGGCGACCGAGGACGACCTCGATCTCAAACACGCGCGCCTGGTGCTCGACGAGGATCACTACGGCCTCGAGAAGATCAAGGAGCGCATCCTCGAGTACCTGGCGGTACGCCGCTTCAAGAAGGATGCGCGCACGCCGATCCTGTGCTTCGCGGGCCCCCCGGGCACCGGCAAGACCTCGCTCGGCCAGTCCATCGCGCGCGCGCTCGGACGCAAGTTCGTGCGTCAGTCCCTGGGCGGTGTGCGCGACGAGGCCGAGATCCGCGGCCACCGGCGCACCTACATCGGAGCACTCCCGGGCAACATCATCCGGGGCTTGCGGCGCGCGGGGTCGCGCAATCCGCTCTTCATGCTGGACGAGATCGACAAGCTCGGCGCCGACTTCCGCGGCGACCCGGCGAGCGCGCTGCTCGAGGTGCTGGATCCGGCGCAGAATCACGCGTTCATGGACCACTACCTCGACGTGCCGTTCGACCTCTCGCAGGTGCTCTTCCTCACCACCGCGAACTACCTGGACCCCGTGCCCCCGGCACTGCGTGACCGCATGGAGGTCATCGAGCTGACCGGCTACACCGACGCCGAGAAGCTGGAGATCGCCAAGCGCCACCTGATCCCGCGCATCATCCGCGAGAACGGTCTGGACGAGCTGGGCCTGACCATCCTGGACGACGCCATCCTGAAGGTGGCGCGCGAGTACACCAGCGAGGCGGGGCTGCGGAATCTGGAACGCGAGCTGGCGAGCCTGTTGCGGCGCACGGCGAAGCAGGTGGCCGAGGGCGGGACGCCGCCGCGCGTGATCGACGCCGTGCGGGTGCGCGAGCTGCTGGGTCCCGAGCAGTTCATGAGCGACAAGGTCACGCGCATCGAGACGCCCGGCCAGGCGCTCGGCCTGGCGTGGACCCCGGTGGGCGGCGCGGTGCTCACGGTCGAGGCCACCGTCATGCCGGGATCGAGACAGCTCCAGCTCACCGGCCAGCTGGGCGAGGTCATGAAGGAGTCGGCGGCGGCGGGTCTCTCGTGGATCCGCGCCCACAGCGGCGAGCTCGGCATCGAACCCGCGTTCTACGACAACTCCGACATCCATATCCACCTGCCGGCCGGGGCGATCCCCAAGGATGGCCCCTCCGCCGGCGTCACGCTGTGCACGGCGCTGGTGAGTGCGCTCACCGGCCGCAAGGTGCGCCACGGGATCGCGATGACCGGCGAGATCACGCTGCTCGGCCGCGTGCTGGCGATCGGCGGGCTCAAGGAGAAGGTGCTGGCCGCGCACCGAGTCGACATCCACACCGTCATCATCCCGGCCGAGAATCAGAAGGATCTCGAGGAGATCCCGGTGGACATCCGCCCGCACATCATCTTCGCGCCGGTGGAGCGGATCGAGCAGGTGCTGGCTCTCGCGCTCGAGCCCGCCTCCACGGCCGATGGAGCGATGGTCGGCGCCGGGTCCCCGTCCGCCGGGGACGAGACGCGGAACACCGAGCCCGCCACGAGCATCGAGTCCGAGAGCAGCGCCGCCCGCGCGGGCGGGCGACCGCCCGAGCCACGCACCGGGGCCGCCGAGCGCTAGTCCTCGGCGTCCGCCAGTGACTCCGCGAACCACAGCACGACCGGGGCGGCCACGCGCCGGTACTCCTCGAACGTCATGCGGATCACC
>JBKJXJ010000509.1:0-2886 GCA_046716125.1 Candidatus Eiseniibacteriota bacterium | reverse complement strand
CGATCTCCTTCTGCTGCCCTGCGGTGATGCTCTCGGCCAGCTTCGCGAGTTCGAGTCGATTCGCGTTCTGTTGCGCGTCCTTCGCCATCATGATGGCCCCTTCGTGATGCGGGATCATCATGTCAATGAAGCGCTGATCGTAATGGCCATCGCCCGGCCCGAGGTCCCGAACCATCATGTCGTTCATCATCGACATGTCCTTCTCCATATCACCGGACATGGCTCCACCCTGCATGGCCGTGTCGCTGGAACCCGCCATGCCGGACGCCGAGTGTTCGTTGCTCTCCTTCGCACATCCACTCGCAATAATGGCCAGTGTGACGAGCATGATCACGCTTTTCATTGCACTCCTCCTCCTGGTTTGGACAACTCGCAGCTGGCTGGCGAGCGAGGGTCGCGTACGGCTCACCCGCCAGCCTTGAACCGAACTCACCCTCACTTGATCGGGACGACCGCGCGGTGGCGGCGACATTCACTGTTTGGGAGATGGCGCCGGCTTGCGTCTCGACGACCAGTGGAGGTGGCGAATCCGGTACTCGCTCCCTTCCTTCACGAACAGAAACGTCACCGTCCCACGGCTCTCGATGAGCTTGTCGTCCTTGAGTTCGATCCGATACTCGATGGGCCAGGCCAGGAACGCCATGCTGTTGTCCTTGCTGGCGGCAGTCTCGGGTTTACCGCGGATGATCTTGAAGAGCTTGATGTTCCCGATCTCGGGGCCGAGGTGATGTTCACGGTAGGTGGCCCACGGGCCCTCCTCGCCACCCGATTCGAACACGGACGAGGTCGCTGCGAACAGCCTGCCGGCCGCGTCCAGGTCCGAGGATTCCATCGCGTCGAAATAGCGTCCCGCGACCCTGGCCGGGCCGGAGGGTGATGCCGCCTCGACGCCCGCTGAGGTCAGGGCCAGGAGCGACACGAAAAGCACGGGGCTGAAATCCGGAACCAGGCGTCTCTTCGCATTCATGACGTTCCTTTCGATCGGGTCACGACGATTGCGGGTTCGCCCTTGATCGTGTTTCCCCATAGCGAGCGTAACCAGGCCGACTAGTGAGTGGAATGCCCGTCGTCAACGGACATCGAGACGCCGCCGACGATGGGGGGCAGCGCAATGGGAACCGTCTGGACCACGCCGCGATGTTGGAACTGAACGAACATGCGATAGCGGCCGGGCTCCGTGAACTGCACCATGAACGGCAGTTCGCCTGCGCGCATGGCCCTGTCATCCTCGAGGGCGTGGCTGTGGATGAACGCCAGGTCGCCTTCGCGGAGGATCACCGCGTGACCGTTGGCCCCGAGGTAGGGTTCGAGATCTTCGACCCGCCTGCCGTCACGCCGAACGCTGAAGTTGAGGCGCATCTTTTCCCCTGCACGAAGGGTGTCGGGTCGGGCGAGGCCGACCTCGTACGCGCCGACTGCTGCTGAATCTGTCGCGACGGCAGGTGGTTCCGGCTCATAGCGCTCCTGGTCTCCGACCGCCAGGTCGACAGAGCGCGTGATCGGCAACAGCCCTCCGTCGGGTCCCTGCTGACCGCCGGCCGGGGTGAAGTCGGCGAACAGGCGATAGGGCCCTTCCACCGGCACGACCAGGTTGACGATGGTGAACCGACCATCACGCCCGGAGAAGGTCGGGTGCAGGTGCTGGAACTGCGTGAGGTCGTGACGGACGAGGATGACGTGCATGATCTTCTCGTGCACCGTCGCGAACTCTCGAAGTGCCTCGCCGCGGTCGTCGACGATGTCGAAATCGAAGTCGGAAGGCACGCGCGGTCGGAGCTTTTCGATCTGGGAATAAGGTCGCACGCAATAGCTGCGATGGCTCAGGACCTGGGCCGTGGGGGTCAGACGCCCGACGGGATCGCAGTACATCCTGGCCGCCACCGATCGATCACCTCCCGAGAGCCACGCGGCGACGGCGATCACGGCGGCACCAGCGCCCAGGGCAGTGATGGTCCGGCGTCGCATGGGCATGTCGTGGCCTCGCGGGCTGTAACTGTTCCGATGGTCCAAGGAGGAGCTCCCGCAATCCACCCTCGGCGAGAACACCCCCGATGGTCTCTATCGCACGGCAACGCCAGCCATCTGACGGCAGCTATCGGCACAGCGCCGGCAGATGTCCGCGCACCGACGCATCATCTCGTCGTCCTCATCCAGGAGCAGCCCTCGATTCCCGAAGGATAGGAACATCCATGCGCGTGGAGCCGACTCTACACCCGTCCCGGAACCCCGCTCCACGTGGAGTTCTGCCGTCTGAGCCCCACCCGGCCCTCGGCGCCGCTCGCGACCCCTTCGCCTCGGCCCGCGGCAGCGCCTGCGCCCCCCCTAAGCCCACCTCCCGGCGCTCCCGGCGCGCACTCTCCCCACCGCGAGTCGCGCCCACGCCGGCTCGCCCTGGGAGGCTCGCCTCTCGCCGCCGCAGCGCGGGCACACCTCGACGTCGACCCGGAACGCCAGTCTGGCGGTGAGGCACCCGGGCGAGCAGGCGCTCGTCCAGCCACAGGCTCCACTCGGCCAGCCGCCGCGCGCAGCGCACCGTGCGAGGACGGCGGGGTGCGTGGGGGGCAGCGGGGGCGAATCGGCGGGCGGCGTCACGCCCCGGGCGTGAGGTCGCTTAGGCGCCGGCCGGACCGCGCGGGACTCGCCACTGGATCGCTTGGGCATCGATTCTTGACACTATGAACGCCGCTCCCTAGTGTCAATCGGACCCACCCCCCATGCACACGATCGAACGCCGCCGCCCCCCGATTTCGACGCGTCTCGCCTTCAGGCTGGCATTCGATCTGGCGGTCCGCCGCGATCCCCTCCAGTCGCTCGTCATCCCGCTGGTGCTGCGGGCCCCGTGGATCCTGGCGCTGGTCCTGCTCCCGCCGACCGAATCGGGGGACG
>JBKJXJ010000508.1:0-22467 GCA_046716125.1 Candidatus Eiseniibacteriota bacterium | reverse complement strand
CCGTCGATCAAGCCGATCCACCGCTCCTCGCAGAAGGTCGCGTTCGATGCCGTCGACGGACCTCCCGTCCTGGCCCACCACGTCACCTATCGCTGTGCGCAGTGCGGCCACACGTGGGCGGTGAGAGGATACTCACCGGAAGAGCATCTCATCCCGTCGAGAGGCTACGAAGTCTCGATGAAGGAGAGTCAGCCGGCCAGCCGCGGGTGGCGGTGACTCACCAGCGGGCGCGCACGCCGCGTGCGTCGACGTGCACAAATGGACCGTGGTTGGACGTCCCCCGGTAGGCGGACAGGCCCCCGACGAGTTCGGGGTGCTCGGCCTCGACCCCCTCGACGACGGCCGCGAGCAACCGCGCATCGCGGACCGTGACCTTTCCGTCGCCGTTAAGATCGTCCATCATCCCATCCCGGTTCCCGTCCACGATCACGTCAGCCGCGTCGCCGTACATATGCCGGCTCCCGCTGGCCCTGCCGCCCTTTTTCCCCACGCCCTGCGCGTTGTACTGCGGCGTACGGAATCCGGACATCACGTGCAGCTCTCCGGGCAGCCCGCGACGCTGCAGTGCGTCGCCGACGAGTTCCAGCTTGTCCAGCAAGGAAACGCGCAGGACCAGGACCTTGGGCCACACGTCCTTCTGGTCGTGCGTCAGGAAGTCGTTCAGTTGAAAACGCTTCGAGACCGGCGTTGATTCGTTCTCGCGGGTCACGCGGATGAAACCCTGAGGCTGGGCATAACGCGGGTCACGAGCGGCCAACCCGCGTGTGGGCCAGCGGCCGACCCGGTACCCGTCGAGCTTCGAACCCTGGATCGCCCCAATGGGTTCCAGCGACACGGCCACAAGCGGCTCGCTGTCGGGCGCGGTCAGGCTCAGCGCGTGGATGCCCGGCATGTCGAGCGGCACCCCCATGAGGAGCTGTTTCAGCTCGGGGGCCTGGTCGAACGAGGCCGACGTTCCGATCACGGCGCGCAGGTTGCCGCTCGAGCCCAGGAACTCCGGCCCCGGAGTGATCGTGGAGTCACCGGTCGTCATGGTCGCAACGTGCGTTTCGGTCGTGGGGCTGAGGATCTGCGGCACGGCCGGGACGGTGACCAGGAGCAGGCAGCCAATGGAGATGGTGCTGCATCGGCGGAGTTGGTTCAATGGACCCCCTGAGCGGGCCGAACGATGACGCCTGGCCCGTCTTGCTCTTCCAGCGTTGCCCGGACCCGATGGCCCGTGGTGCGTCTCGACTGGGGAGGAGTGATGCGTCACCAGCCGGCGCGAGGAGTGCGGGCCGACCGGGATCGGGAGTGCGTGCTTCTGGATGACAGAACGTACGATGCTGACTTCGGCTCGGATGAGCAGGAAACTAAGCTAGATTCGGTGCCGCGTGGGTGAATTCTGGGTCAAGGGCCGCAAGGTGCGGCCGGTAAGTGCGTCGGGCGCCACTGGCCCCGCGGACGCGGCAGGGGCTACTTCGGGTAGGGATAGCCGGCGGTGAGCAGGCGGTCCAGCTCGGCGTCCAGCCCGTAGATGTCGGAGTAGAAATACACCTCGCCGTTCTCTCGCGTGGCGGCCGTCGAGTAGACGAGGCAGACGGGCACCGGCCGCGACAGGTTGGCTCTCCGGTCGTCCTCCCCGTGCATGGCCGCGCGGATCCGTTCGACGGTCCACTCCGTCTGATCGCGCAGCAAGTGGGCAGCCAGCGCCACGGGGTCGCTCAACCGGATGCAGCCGTGGCTGAAATCACGGCGGGCCTTGGCGAAAAGGCCCTTCATGGCCGTGTCGTGCAGGTACACGTCGTGCGCGTTGGGAAGGACGAACTTGACCAGGCCCAGCGCATTCTGGGACCCCGGGAGCTGCCGGACCCGGATGCCCCTGCCGATCCGTTCGAGGTTCTCGGTCGTCGGGGGAAGCTCGTCCGCCTGGTCCGACTCGCCGCTCACCAGAATCATGCCCTCTCGTTCCAGGAACTCCGGGTCGCTCAGCGCCTTCGGTCCCAGTTCGGCCTGCATGATGCTCTCCGGCACGTCCCAGTAGGGACGGAAGATCAGGTATCGCATCTCCGCGGCGAACACCGGCGTGCGCGTGTCGAACGCGGCCCCGACCACGACATCCATGGCCAGCATGTCGTCCTCCCGTTCGGTCGAGCCGCGGAACGCGTGGAGACGGAAGGCCGGGATGTTAATGATGATGGGCGGCACGGAGTACGAGACGGGCAGCCAACGGTAGCGCTCCAACGCCAGCTCGAGCTGCCGAACGCGCTGGGCGAACGGGCGATTGAGCCGCGCGGCCGTGGCGGGGCCGATCACACCGTCCGGTTCCGAGCCCTGGCGGATCTGGAATCGCCTCACCCCCGCCACGAGGTCGGCCGAGTAGAGCGTGTCCGACGCGGGGTACGGGGACACCGCGACGTCGAGGTCTCCGGTCGCCTCGAGCAGGTGTCGCAGTCGGGAGGCCATGGGAAGTCGCATCCCGGGCTTGACCAGACGCGTCAGTCCGGGCAGCGGCACGAGGCTGGTATCGCGAGCCAGCGCCCGGTAGCGGGCGAGACCGTTTTTGAGCAGATGGTAGTGATGGAGGCGCGGCTGGATACGCTCGAGGATGACGCCCTGCCGCTTCGCATCGCGGAGCGAGTCCACGGCCATCTCGATGGCGAGAGAGGCGCGCGGGATGAAGAGCTCCGCTTGCACCACGCGCGGACTCACGCGGCCACGGTGAAGCGCGGAGACAAGACGGACAGCGGCCACCGAGAGTCCGAGATCGAATCGAGCCTGCTCGCCCGGCTCAGGTGCGCGCCGCTGCCGGTCGAACGCTCTCGCCTTGCCGTCGAGCCAGTCGGAGTCGTAGTCGGCGGGGTCGAGCCCAAGGCTGTCGACGCCGGCGAGCCGTGCGATCAACCGGGCTGCGGCTTCGGTGGGGCGTGCGCCGTGGAGCCACAGCGGCTGCCAGTCAGCCCGCTCGTAGAGCCGTTCGAGTTCGGCCCGGAACTCGGGGAAGGCGGGCCAGCGCAGGTCGGGATGTTCGGCCGACGCGACCAGATATCGCAGCGGAGCGCCCGCGTCAGCGGCTGCGGCTGCGGCCGTGGTAGGTCCGCGCCCGCACATCAGCGTGGCGCCGAGGGCCACGAGCGCCAAGACGCGGACGCGAGGTGGCGGTGGCGGTGGCGGTGGCGGTGGCGTGGATCTCAGACTCCGCCTGCCCTCACCCGGCGGGTCTGACCCGGCGAACCATGAGCCGTCCGCCGGATCCAGCCCGCATCTTCGCTTCCCACGTTCATCAGTGGGTCGCGTGCGCACTCACGCTGAGACTTCGCATCATGCGTTCGGAACTTGGCGCGAGCATGGCGTAGTCCTTCGCCGGAGCCACGAACAGCATGTAGACCACATGCATGTCCGGGAGCTGGCGGGTGAAGATGGTCACCCGCTCCGCTTCCCCGGTCACCCGCGACGGGCCGGCAAGCTGGACCGTAAACGATCGTCCACCGGATAGGGTGCCGAGTCGCTGCGAGCCAACGACGGGCTTCAGGTTCGGATTGGAACCCATGACCTGCCGGACGAGATCGCTCGTCGCCTCCTCGAGCGGCGTTCCGCCGAATAGCGAGCCCTGCGGGTCGACGTACCGGGCGCCGACCACACCGTCGAATGGCACGTAGTGATTCACGATGAGGCCGCAGGTGAGATTCTGCTGGCCGCCCGAAGTCGCCACGATGCCCCAGCGCGGGGCGATCGTGACGCCGAGCCCCTGCGGCGACGTGTACGCGTCCCAGTCGTCCGGATACTGGAGTTCGAACAGACCCTCCCGCTGGCGGAAGGAGCGAACGCGCGTCGAAGGCCGCGGGACGGAACCCACAGCTCCCGCGGTGGCCGATTGCGCGGGTGCGGGCGCGGGCGGTTTCCGGGCGCTGGCAAACTGCGCCATGGTCGGTGCGGGCGCGAGCCGCTTCAGGTCCCGCTGGACGGACGCGATGTTGCCGACAGGCGACGACGTGCGCACCGACCCGAGAAGTGCCGCCTCCTGCCGGACGCGCGCTTCTCGATTGACCGGCGCCGGATGGCTGCTCAGGAAGTTCGCGACCTTGCCCGGGTCACCCCCCGCCCGCTGCCGCATGGCCCCGAAGAAGCGCACCATCTCCATCGGGTCGTAGCCCGCCTTAGCCATGATCTGAGCGCCGACGATGTCCGCCTGGGTTTCGGCGCTCCGCGAGTACTTGAGGAAGACCGCGTTCAACCCGAAGCCACCGACCGCCCCGATGATCTGGCCGGTCGTCGACTGGGACTTCCCGCCCAGGAGTCCTCCGAGGAGGCCGATGCCCGTCTGGGCGAGGTACGCCTTCGACGCCTGGTTCGTGGGATGCCGGAGCGCGACGTGGGCGATCTCGTGGGCGATGACCCCCGCGAGTTCCCCCTCGGTCCGGGCGCTTTCGATGAGTCCCCGGTGGACGTAGATGTACCCCCCGGGGAGCGCGAAGGCATTGACATCCGAGAGATTGGCGACCTTGAACTGGTAGCCATATCTCGCCCCGGGCGCCCGGGCGGCAAGCCGTGCTCCCAATGCGGCGACGTACTGGGCGATGGCCGGCGTCGTCAGCATCGGCAGCTGCCGCTCGACCACCACCGCCGACTGCTTTCCGATCTCGGCATCCTGCGCGACCGTGAACAGATTGAACCCGGGCCGGACGCTGGTCTGGCCCCGCGCCACCCCGGCGACGGCGACCAGCGCCAGGATCGCGAGGCTCAAGATCTTGACCCCGATGAACTTTCTCATGTCAGAACTCCTTATCAGCGTCCGGCGGCCTGACGCCTGGCCTCTTCCTGCAGTGCCGCACTCGCGTAGATCGCGATCTCGATACGACGGTTCTGCTGGCGTCCGGCTTCGGTCTCGTTCGATCCCACCGGCTTCCGTTCCCCGAGCCCAACCGTCGCGATGGATTGCCTGACGCCCTGACCGGACAGGTAACGGGCCGCCGACTGGGCGCGCCGGATCGAGAGGCCCTGGTTGTAATCGGCGCTCCCGACGGCGTCGGTGTGGCCGGCGAGCATCAGATTCGAATCTCCGTAGTTGCTCAGATTCTGCGCCAGACTGTTCAAGTTGGCGGCTGCCGTGCTGCGGATGACGTCGGAGTCGAAGTCAAACAGGATTCCCGAAGGGAACGTGACCTGAATGCCCTCCCCCACCCGTTCGACGATGGCGCCCGGGACGTTCTGCTCGATCTCCCTCGCGCGCTGGTCCATCTTGTGGCCGATGATCACTCCCGCGGCTCCACCCAGCACGGCGCCGATGATGGCGCCCCGGGTCGTCGAACCGGCCTGCTTGCCGATCACCGCGCCGGCTGCCCCACCGGCGACCGTTCCGATGACGGCGCCCTTGGTCTTGTTCGATGCCGCACAACCCGTGATGCCCGCCAGCGTCAGCGCGGCGAGGAGTATCGATAGACTTCTGTGGCGGATATTCGAGTCCATGATGTGTCCCACCCTTTCACTGATCAGGCTGCCGCCTGAGGGACGGCAGCCAGATCGATTTCCGCAACAGTAGCGTCCGCCGGTCCCCTACACAGGAGGACCGCGACCCGCTTGCCGGTGCGAACGAGACTACCGGCCGATATCACCGCCCGAACGCTTCGACGCCGAGAGGCCGACATCGCCCGGATCGGTCATCCGGCCTTCCAGGCGTGCCGCGCGCTCGTGCTGGAACGTGTCCTGACCGGCCTTGATGGCGGACTTCGCGTCGTGGCCGATGTCGGAGATCGTGCCCCGGGCCCGTTCGACGGTGTGTTCCGCGCTTCTGCTCAGCCGACGGGCCGTCGAGACCAGACGTTCACGTGTCTGTCTCCCATTCTCGGGAGCCAGCAGGAGAGCGAGTCCGGCCCCAACCACGGCGCCGAGAGTGAAGCCCATCAGGGTCGAACCGGTGGATGGAATGCCGCGGGGCTGCGAGGGGTCATACATGGTCATTACCTCCATTGATCGGGTTGTACCGATGGGTGAATCGCTGCAACAGACGGTTCAGAAAGTAGTCGGCGCCCGACCTCACGCCACGCACGACGGCGGCGGCGGTGAGGACGGGTGGTTCGAACTCATTGAGGATGGTCGAGGAGAGGTCGGCCGTACGCTTGCCGACGTCTGCAAAACGGTCGACCACCCGCCGTAGCGGTGGGACACATTCGCGGACCGAGGACACGAGCAGCCGCGCGTCCTCCGTGACGACATCGATCCCGGCGACCGACTTACAAACCGCCTGGGTCAGCAGCGTAAGTTCTTCAGTGGCCTTGTTGATGCGCGTCATCATGCGAACGGTCATCACCGCAATCGCGACGATCGCGATTGTCACGATTACAATGCACATCTGCACCAGCGCCGGCATCGCAGACCTTCCTTCGATTGTCGGGACACCAAGTTAGGGCTGAATCGATCGCGGACTGCGATCGGGTGAACGCGCATCCACGATCAGCAACCGGGCAAGAGTGAGGCCAGACAGGGGACCCGGCCCGGGCGGTTGGCCGAAGACCATGCGTCCACGCGGCATCCCGGGCCCGACGGCGTGTGTCGAGGCCAGGTTAAGGACTTCTGGACCCACGGGCCGGGTCATGGGAGGGCGCCGGGTGGGACTTGAGCCGCTGCCCCGGCCTGGGACGCCCGGGGGACGGCCAACTTGCTGATCACAGCCTGGAGCATCGCGACCCCGGGGATCGCGAGGAGCGCCCCCGCGGGTCCGAGGATCTGGATACCGGCCAGAACGCTCACCGTCACGATGAACGGATGCATCCTGAGGTACCGACCCATGACGCGGGGTGTGATGAAATAGCCGATGACCCAATTGATGACGGCGTACATGCCGACTCCGGCCAGCGCCTGGATCGGGCCCGCGGTCAGCCCGGCGAGCGCGATGGCGAGGGCAGCCACGAAGAACCCCACGTACGGCACCAGTTCCGCGAACGCGACCAGCAGCCCTAGGAGCATCGCCACGGGATAGCCCAGCAGCGCGAGAACGATTCCCGTGGCGATCCCGGTCACCACGCAGACGATCGCCTGTCCTCGCACGTAACTGCGCAGCGCCAGGTCGACCGCGCCGCCGATGCTCGACAACTCGGGGTGTGCCGCCTTGGGAACGAAGCGCAGGGCGCTCGCCTGCACGGCTGTGGACTCCGCGAGCAGGTAGAACGAAAGCAGCGGAAGCAAGGCGAGTCCGATCAGGTGCCCGAGACCGCCGAGCGTCTTCGCGGCCCAGCTCGCGAGGGTGACGCCCAGGTTCTGGAATAGTGCGGGCAGGTTTGCGAGCACCTCATCCACGGCGGGATTCAACCAGAGACTCAGTCCCTGCGAAGCGCCGTACGCGCGCACCCCCTGGACCAGCCGGGCCAAGCCTTCGGGAATGCCCAGGGCGAAGCCCGCCGCCTGTGCGATAAGCCGGGGCACTGCAAGGGCGAGGAGCCAGCCGACGAGCGCAACCAGGGCGACCACGACGACGGCAGCCGAGGCGCCTCGCGTGAGACGTGGCCCGCGCCGGCCAAACGGGCGCTCGACCGCCACCACGACGGGGAGCAGCGCGTAGGCGAGCAGAACGGAGTAGCCGACCAACAGCACGAGGTCCCGCAGCACCCACACGAGCGCCAGCGCGACCACCACGACCCAGAGGAGCGCCCTGCGCGCTGACACTGCCGTGTTCACGGTGCCCGGCGCGCCCCGGCTCTCGCGGACGGTCGTCTCGCGAGGAGCCGGGTCCGGGGCCTTTGCGGGGATGACCGGGCTCAGAACTTGAACGCCAGCCCGAGTGACGTGCTCCAGTAATCAGGGTTGAACTGCGTCGGGAACTGCAAGCTCCGCTCCCGCTGCATGAAGATGTACCGCCCGTTCAGATCCAGTCCTAAGGCGGGGGAGAGAGGAACCGCCACACCTCCGCCCAGATGGACGCCGAGCTGGTTCGTCGTGACGTCCGCGAACGGCACGGTATTCGAGTAGTCATAGGTCGTGCGATACCAGCCGACGCCGCCGCCCGCGTAGAGCATCGGGACGGGGGTCAGCCACAGGGACGTCGTCACCGGCCACATCCGGACCTTGAGGTCACCGTTGGCGAAGGACTCCTGGCGGTACGAGATGCCGCCCTCGACTTTGAGGAATGGCAGCAGGCCCGCGCGGAGCGCCACGCCACCGGAGAACTTGCCGGGGCCGGCGCCGGCATCCGTGGCTTTCGTGAAGCCGACCGAGGGGATGAACTGCATCGCCTGGCTCGTGTCTGCGGAAGCAGAGAGCAGGAGCACCGACAGCACGATTCCGATCAGGAGTCGTGCGCCGGCCCCTGAGATGGTCTGCTGCATGGGAGACCTCATGAGTCGTGCTCCTTCGGGATTGGGTGAGTTGCTGAACGCGGCCTGCTGACGATCGCCAAGTGAAGGATTCCGAAGGCGCACGGATGGTGCCAGCGCGTGCGCTCCAGCCGGCGGCGCACTGGAAGTCCTTGCGGACGAGGATTTTGGCTGCGTTCATCGTCGGCCCGGCCAGCGCTCGACGGCACATCCCCGACCGCGGTGCGGCGGAGGTTTCTACAAGGCCTCGCTGTGATGTACAACGCGGCTCGAATCGAAACGGGGGGATCGACTCTGTTCCCGCCGAACCGGGACTACTTGTGGCTGGGCGAGATCTTGATACCCGACGGACTGACAGCCGACGGCGCGAGGGCGGGCACCCTCGCCGTCCCGCCGCGCCGACCGGCGGCGAGACTGGCCACGACGGCGATCAACTCGCTCGGGTCGGCGGGCTTGGAGAGGTACATCTGGAATCCCGCGGCGAGGATGCTCACCCGATCTTCGATCTTGGCATAGGCGGTGAGCGCAGCGGCCGGGACGTCCCCCCCCTCTTCCAGGCTGCGTGACCGGATCGTCCTGATCAGTGCATAACCGTCCTGTTCCGGCATGGCGATGTCCGAGATCAGGACGTCCGGCCTCCAGACGTCGAGGGTCTGGAGCGCCTGGGCCGCCGATCCCGCGACACGAACCTCGGCTCCGCAGGAATCGAGCAAGGCCTCCAGCGCCTCGTTCGCGGTCGGCTCGTCATCCACGATCAGCACCCGGATCCCGTCGAGTCGCCCAAGCAGGACGTCCGAGATCCCATCCACGGCGCTGGGGTGTCTTGGCCGCGGGGCGCCCGAAGGCTGGCCCGTCCCGAGCAACGGAAGCTTGATCGTGAACGTCGCCCCCAGTCCGGCGCCCGCGCTCACCGCGCTGATCTCACCCCCATGCAACTCGATGATGTGGCGAACGATCGAGAGGCCCAGACCGAGGCCGCCGTGGCGCCGCATCGTGCCGTCCATCGCCTGGTGAAAGGGTTCGAACACCTGGGGCAGGAACGCGGGCTCGATCCCGATCCCGCTATCGGAGACCGCCATCTCCACGTGGGATTGCGATCGTCCCAGCGTGACCTGGATGGTGCCGCCTCTGGGAGTGAACTTGATGGAGTTGGAAAGGAGGTTGCCCATCACCTGCTGGAGCCGTTCCGAGTCGCCGGAAATCCGGCCGATCCGTTCGTCCAGGACGAGATGAAGCCGGATCTGCTTGGCGTCGCTCGCGGGGCGCTGGGACTCCGCCGCCGCTCGAATCACCGGAATCAGATCAACCGGCCTCACATCGAGCCGGAACTTGCCTGAAGCGACCCTCGAGACGTCCACGAGATCGTCGATCAGCTGCGCCAGTGAAGCGACGTTGCGCTCGATGACTTCCAGCCCGCGTTCGGTCTTCTCCTTCCCGAGCGTGCCGCTGCGAAGCAGCTGGGTCCAGGTGAGGATCGGCGCCAGGGGGTTTCGCAGCTCGTGCGAGACGGTCGCGAGGAACTCATCCTTCCGGTGGCTGGCCGCCTTGGCATCCAGCAACGCCGCGGTGATCCGGGTTTGCCCCTCCTCGGCGACCAGACGTTTGCCGGCCTCTTCACGATACGTTCGGTTGATGGCGAAGATGAGGACGACGACGAGGATCACGGCCACGCAGATGGAAATGGACGTGATGAGGTTGAAGATCTCATGAGTGCGTTGCACCGACATGCGCGTGGCCACGAGCCCTCCGGCCGCCGCCGGCTCCAGATGCGCCACGAGCGAGTCCAAAGCCTGCTCCAGGGCCAACCCGCGGGCCGCCACGTCCGCCCTCGCGGTGGCCCCTGCCTGCCCGCCGGGCGCGCGCAGCCCCTGTTCGAGCGCCTCCCGGTAGTCACGTTCGGCCACCTGGATGTGCTCGACCAGGGCACGTCCCTCAGGGGCTGGGATCCGAGCCCTGAGTCTGCCGGCCTGAATCCGGAGCGCAGCGCCACCCGATCTCGCCGCTCGTGCGTGCGATTCGTCGCCGGTGAGCAGCGCGGAGGCTCCATCCGAGATCTCCCGGAGGCCGGTCACCCGAAGCGCCTGACTGTCGGATATCTGGCCGCTGTCGCCGATGGCGAGGACCGCCATCCGCTCGACCAGGATCTTGGACGCGAGCAGCGAAGCGCCGCTGCTCAGGATCGCCAGGAGACCGACCACGATCAACCCGGAATTCAGCGTGTACTGGCGAGACCATTTGAACATTAGCGCTTCCTGAATGTGGCGCACAGGGCCGTGTTGGAACCGGTCAACCCGATCGAAGCCTCAAGAGAGTCTGGGTTCGACCGGTCGATCCCACAATGCCTTTCTGAAGATGGCGATCCCGGAGATCGAGCTCCGATGGAGCCGGAAGAACGGCCTATCTCGCCATGCACTTCGCCACGACAGGTGCAGCGGGATCCCCGCAATCAATCATGCCGATACCCGGACGGGCAGCGTCATGGGACATCCATCGTACATATGCGGTCGGGGGGACTATTCCGCGGCGGGCTCGCTAGAATCGTGCCGGTCCGCACTGGTTTGCGCCGTCCCGTGCAAGTCGCTGTCGGCGGCGGGCCTGCTGGATACTCGATCGGCGGTGGAACGACCGATGAGGCGGGCGCGGCGCGGAAGGGAAGGCAGAGTCTTCAAGAAATGGAACGATGTACACAGGCGGGGATCAAGCAGCGGAGTTCACGTCGGGATGCGAAGGGCCCTTGGGGGCCGGCGGCCGCGTACGGGCGTGAGTCCGCCAGGACCTCAGGCCCTGGCGTAGAGGTGAAGCCGGTTGTAGAGGGTCTTGAGGCTGATGCCGAGGATCTCGGCAGCCCGCTTCTTGTCGCCGCCGCAACGCTCGAGAGTGGCGACGATGAGCTGGCGTTCCGCTTCATCGAGCGACTTCCCTATCTCCGGGGGCTGCCCGGAAGCGGGACGCGCCCCGGCCGCGGGATGCGGACCGGGGGAAAGGCCATCCAGCTCGATCACCTCGTCGAACATGATGTAGGCCCGCTGCAGCTCGTTCTTGAGTTCGCGCACATTGCCGGGCCAGGAATAGGTGCGGACGCGTTCCTTGGCCCTGGCGCTGAGCCGCTTGGCCGTCCCCTCGCTCTGGTTCAGGCTCTCGAGAAAACGGTCCGCTAGGAGCGATGCGTCTCCCTCACGCTCCCGCAGGGGCGGGAGGACGATCGGAAACACGTTCAGCCTGTAGTACAGATCCTCGCGCAACTTCCCGGCCTCGATGGCCTCCCTGGGCGATCGATTCGAGGCTGCGATCAGGCGCACGGTCACCGGGATGCTCGCTTCCCCGCCGACACGTGTCAGAATCCCTGTTTCGAGAACGCGCAGGAGCTTGACCTGCAGCTCGATCGGCATCTCGGTGATTTCGTCAAGGAACAGCGTGCCCCCCGACGCTCGTTCGAAGTGTCCGCGTCGCTGCTGGGTCGCACCCGTGAAGCTGCCGCGCTCGTGGCCGAACAGTTCGCTTTCGATCAGGGTCGCCGGCATCGCGCCACAGTCGATGGGAATGAAGGGCCGGTGGCGGCGGGGACTGAGTTCCACGATCGCCTGCGCCACCCGCTCCTTGCCCGTGCCGCTCTCCCCGGTGACGAAGACCGTGGCATCCGTGGGGGCGACCCTCGAGATCAGGTCGTAGACCGTTTGCATCTGCGGAGAGACTCCGATCATCCCCGCGAAGCGGCCGAGATTCCGGAGTTCGCCGCGAAGCGTTCCGACCTGGTTCTTGAGCGACCGCACGCGCGCGGCGTTGGCGAGCACGGCCTTCAGGCGGTGGGTGTCGATCGGCTTGGTCAGGTAGTCGAGGGCGCCGAGCCGCAGCGCCTCGATCGCCGAGTCGACGGTCGCCATGCCCGAGATGATGATCACGTCCGTGCCCGGAACGTCCTTCAGTTCCTGGACCAGCTCGAGCCCCAGGCCATCGGGCAACGACAGGTCGACCACCGCGATGTCGACAGGCTCCCGCGAAAGGTGGTCCCGCGCCTCCTGCAGCGTGCCCGCGGTCGAGACGGCAAAACCCTCCTGTTTCGCGATCTCGCTGAGCCCCGAAACCAGGTCTTCGTCGTCGTCGATGAGGAGCGCGTTCAGCATTCGGGTCACCCTATGGGTTATTGCGGACCGCACATGACGGTATGTCATCGGCGGGGCTCACCACAAGTCCTGATGACCCTGGGACCCCTTAAACGGCCTCCAGGGCGTCCGCCGGACGAGGTCGACACCCCCTGGAACGAGCCTCGGACGAGCCTCCAGGTCGGCATCCGGCGCCGGCGGCAATTGTAGGAACGGAATGGCAAGGGTTACACGCCTCGGCTTCGTGAAGGCATTCCAGCCGCCCGGGTTAAGCGATTTCAGCCGCTTACGCGTATCACCTCGTGGCACAGGAGATGCGCAGACGGCAGGTCGTTGGCGCTCTTTGGGTCACCCACAACGGGCGTCCCAGCAGGCCAAAAGAGGGAGGACGCTCGATGCTCTGGACGATTGCGGTCGTGCTTATCGTGCTCTGGCTGCTTGGGCTGGTGTCGTCCTACACGATGGGCGGCTTCATCCACATTCTGCTCGTCATCGCGATCATCGTTGTGGCGCTCAGGCTCATTCAGGGCCGGCGGGTGGTGTAGTCGACACCCGGGCCAGATCGGACAAGTGAAATGAAAGCCATCGGTTTCGTACTCGTGGTTCTCGGCGTTCTCGCCCTGGTCTATGGCGGCATCAGCTACAACCGGGAGAGAACCGTTCTCGATGTAGGGCCGTTCAAGGCGACGGCCACGGAACAGAAGAACATCCCCCTCTCGCCCATCGTCGGAGGGATCGCGCTGATCGGCGGCATCCTTCTCCTGATAGTTCCGAGGAAACGGCTTGTCTGAGGCCCATCGGACGGGGCCAGGCACTGCCCCCCGCGTCTGCCGGTCATGCCCCACCACGGCGTGCCGGACAACGGGGGCATCGGCGCGGATCATCGCCTCGGTTTTCGGTCACACACCACATGCGATCGGAGGAAACCTGTGATGCGCGCACGTGCATGGCTCACCTTCACCGTCCTCACTTGCTCACTCCTGGCGGGCCTCTCGCCGGCGGTGAGCGCTGATGCGAAGCGCTTCCACCTGACGCCCTTCGTGGGGTGGACCTTCTTCGACAATGAGCGGCGATACGCCACCGGCGAGCAACTCAACAACGACTTCGATTTTGGCGGCCGAGCCGGAATACGGCTGGCGGGCCCGCTGTGGTTCGAGGTCGCCGCCGGCATCACGCGCACCACGGACTCGCTCGACACCAAGGAGAGCTGGAAGCACATCTCCGGGAACCTGATGCTGGCCACCTCCTCGCACACGATTAACCCGTTCATCTCCCTTGGCGGAGGCGCGGCGCGCTTCAAGAACGGTCTCGGCGCAGAGGTGAACTCCGGCATTGCCGAGGCCGCAGGCGGCTTCCTCGTGCGATTCAGCGATGTCGTCGGACTCCGGCTCGAGGGGCGCAGCGTGCTATGGGTCCCGAAGAACAACTGGACGAAGGCGCACATCAACGACAACATCGTGGGCGCGGGTCTCTCATTCTCCTTCGGTGGGTCCGATGGAGACTTGGACCGCGACGGCGTGTCGGACAAGAATGATAAGTGCCCCGACACACCCGTCGGCTGCCAGGTTGGCGCGGACGGGTGTCCGATCGACGCGGACGGTGACGGCGTCTGCGACGGCGTGGATCAGTGCGCCGGCACGCCCAGCGGTGCGTCCGTCGACGCGAAGGGCTGCCCGGCCGACCAGGACGGCGACGGAGTCTGGAACGGCATCGACCAGTGCGCCGACACTCCCAAGGTCTGCAGCGTGGATGCGCGCGGCTGCCCGATCGACGCGGACGGCGACGGGGTGTGCGACGGCATCGACACCTGCCCGAACTCGCCGGCGGGCTGCAAGGTGGACGCCAATGGCTGCCCGACGGATGGCGACGGCGACGGCGTCTGCGATGGTCTCGACAAGTGCCTGGATACGCCCCGTGGCGCCAAGGTGGAATCGGACGGCTGTCCGCCGAGCGAGGTCCGCCAGCGCGAGATCGAGCTGCTGGACACCGGGCTGATCCGCCTTCAGGACGTCAAATTCGAGACCGCGAAGGCCGACATCCTGCCCGAGTCCCGCCACCCGCTCGACGTGGTCGGTGAAGTGTTGAGCAAGTGGCCGCAGCTCAAGATCGAAATCGGCGGTCACTGCGATTCCCGTGGCAGCAATGCATACAACCTCGGGCTCAGCCAGCGCCGGGTCGCTTCGGTGCGAGCGTACCTGCTCGAACACTTCCCGAAGCTCCAGGGGACGCAGCTGGTCGCCAAGGGCTACGGCGAGTCGCAGCCGCTGGTGCCGAACACCAGCCCCGAGAATATGGCCCAGAACCGTCGGGTCGAGTTCAAGGTGCTGAACCGGGAAGTCCTGAAGCAGGTCAAGCCCTGAACGGGGCGCCGGCGGATGGAGCCGCGGCAGTGCGATGACATGCACTCCGCGGCCCTCCGCCGGCCCAACCCCGCCCAGGCTGCATCCAGCACACCGAGGTCCGAATGAGTCAGCGCGCACCGCTCCGATGGCCAGAGAGGATCCTCATCACCCTCGGGTTCCTGCTGATCGGCCTGTGGTTCAAGTTCGACAGCGAGGCCCGCGCAAATCGCTCCGCCGAGACTAAGAAGTTCGAGGCGGCGCGGTCGAGTGAAGCGTTCTCCGATGCCCCTGCCGTTTGGCGGGCCGAGGAGCAGTGGTGCCCGGCGCGGCTCGCGCACGGCGAGTTCGGCCGCATCGAGATCCGGCGTCTGGGGATCTCGGCGTTGATCGCCGAGGGCGCCGGCCCCGCGCAGCTCCAGCGCGCGGTGGGTCACCTCCCGGAGACCGCGCTCCCTGGCCAGCCCGGCAACTGCGCCCTCGCGGGACATCGTGACAGCCACCTGAAGGGTCTCACCGAGGTGCGCGAGAACGATGTCATCCGCATCGACACGCTGCAGGACACCTATACCTACGTGGTGGAGTGGAGCAGAGTGGTCGGCCCTCGCCGGGTCGACGTGCTGGGCGCGACCGAGGCGCCGTCCCTCACGCTGGTGACCAGTCTTCCGTTCCATGGCGCCGGCCCCGCGCCGGATCGCTTCGTGGTGCGCGCGAGGCTGATCGAGCCCATGGCGTCGGCTGAGCGCTAGCGTCATGGATGTATGAAGATCGAGATCCCGCCACTGCCGCGTAAACCTTCCCGGTCGCCCGCCGCACGCGACCACCCCGCTATCGTACTTGCACAAGGAGAAACTGAATGACGACCACTCGAATCGCTTTGCTCGCCGCCACCTGGATCATGGCCGTCGGAATGCTCACGCTGACGCCTGCGTTCGCGGGCCAGAAGCCCAAGGACTGGAATCCCACCATCGTCCCCGCCAACTTCGTGAGCCAGGTGGACAATCCTTACTTCCCACTAAACTCGTGGCGCGCGATGTCTTACAGCGGCACGGCCAAGGAGGGGACCGAAACGCTCGTCATCGAAGTGACCGGGGGGACGAAGGTAATCCTCGGCGTCACGACCACCGTGGTCCTCGAGACGGCCAGACTGAACGGCAGCGTCATCGAGATCGCCGAGAACTGGTTCGCGCAGGATCGTGACGGCAATGTCTGGTATTTCGGTGAGTCCACGCGTGACTTCGTGAACGGTGTCGTGGTGAGCACCGCGGGCTCGTGGGAGGCCGGGGTCGCCGGCGCGCGGCCGGGCATCATCATGATGGCGAACCCGGCGACGGGCGACACCTATTTCCAGGAGTTCGCGCCGGGCGTCGCAGAGGACATGGCGACGGTGACCAGCATCACCAGGACGGCTACCGCGCTGGGGCGCACCTACACTGGCGTGCTCGTGACGAAGGAGTGGACGCCGCTCGAGGGCAACAGCGTCGAGCACAAGTCCTACGCGCCAGGAATCGGGCTCATCCTCGAGGAGAAGGGTAGCTTCAGGCTGGAGTTGGTCGACGTGCGTTGAGGATGCGGAGGGAGAGGCCGGCCGGGCGGTACGCCCGGCCACGGGGGGCCCCCGGACGTCAGGCCAGGCCCGCTCCCACGGCCTGCAGTACCTCAGAAACCGGTCTCGGCACGCCGTAGTGATAGCCCTGTGCGCAATCGACACCGATGTCCCGGAGCAGACTGACGGTCTCCTCGTCCCCGACGAACTCGGCGACGGTCGTCTTGCCCATCCCGCGGGCGATGCCGACGATGGCTTTGACGACGAGCTGATCCATCGTGCTCGTGGTGAGGCTGCGGATGAAGTCACCGTCGATCTTGAGGGAGTCGAAGGGGAAGTTCTTCAGATAAGCGAAGGAGCCGAATCCCGCGCCAAAATCGTCCAGGGCGAGGTGGCAGCCCCGCCCGCGCAACCGGGTCGCGAAGGCCTTGGCCTCCTCGATATTGGTGATCGCCGTCGTCTCGGTCAGCTCGAAGGTCAATCGGGCGGGATCGATTCCGGCTTCGTCCAATGCCGTCTCGATGAGCGCCGCGAGTCTTCGGTCGCCGATGGACTTGCCGGAGAGATTGACGTTGAGCACCAGCGTGTGCCCCGCGCGGGCGTGCTCGGCGATCAGGGCGATCGCCTTGCGCACGACCCAGGCGTCGATCGACTGGATCAGCCCCGAGCGTTCGGCCGCGTAGAGAAAGCTGCTGGGCGGTAGCGGCTCGCCGTGATCCTCGTCCGGGAGGCGCAGCAACAGCTCGTACTGGCAGATCGAGTTGGTGGTCAGGTCGAGGATCGGCTGACAGTGGAGGATCAGGCGATCCTCCTCGAGCGCGTGGCGGATCCGCTCCGCTTCCGCGACTCGTGACGATCCTCGTTCTCGCTTGCCGTCCGCCGGACGAAAGATCGCGAATCGATTCCGGCCGGTCTCCTTGGCGTCGTACATGGCGAGATCGGCGTAGGCCAGCACCTCGACGTCCGTCAGTCCTTCGAACAGGGTGACGCCGATACTGGCGGTGATGTGGATCGTCTGGTCGGCGAGCATGGCCATCTGCCGACCCAGGGCCTTGACCAGTTCGCCAGCCATGCTCTCCGCCTGCGCGGCGGCGGTCTGCGGGAGCAGGACCGCGAATTCGTCCCCGCCGATCCGCGCCACGATGTCCGTGTGGCGAAGGCGCTCCCTGAGGAGACCCGCCACGCCCTTGAGTACGTCGTCACCGGCCTTGTGGCCGAAGCTGTCGTTGACATCCTTGAAGTTGTCGATATCGATGACCAGGACCGCACCAGGTGCGCCATAGCGGGCGACGCGATCGATCTCCCTCTTGAGCTCCTGCTCGAACCGCCGGCGGTTGAACAGGCCGGTCAGAAAGTCGTGGTCCACGAAATACTCGAGGCGCCGCGCGAGTTCCTTCCGTTCGGAGATATCCTGCACCTGCGTGACCACGTACAGCGGCCAGCGTTCCTCGTCGCGAACGATGGATGCGGTGACCAGCACCCAGACGTGATGGCCCCACGCGTGTCGGAACCGCTTCTCGACCTGGTAGCTGGGAATCTGGCCGGCCAGGAGCTGCCGCATGCTCTGTGCGTCGATCTCGATGTCGTCGGGATGCGTGATCGCTCGAAGCGTCGTGGCCTTCAGTGCGCCCTCGGTGTGGCCGGTGATCCGGCTCAGCGCATCGTTGACCTGCAGCCAGCGATCGTCCATGGCGATAAGCGCCATGCCGATCGGCGCGTGGTCGAAGGCGCACTTGAACCGCTCGCGCACCTCGCGCAGGTCGCGCTCGCCTTCCCTCGTCTCCCGCTTGAGGCGCTCGCGCTCCGAGATCTCATCGCGGAGGACATCGAGGGCGGTGTCGCTCACGCGGTCGGCGGGTGGGCCGGCACGTAGCGAGCTGTCGCCGACCTTCAGACTTCCATCCATGGTCATCCCCTCAGAGTGGATCGAGCGGCGAATCCGCCCCATACCGCATTAACGGTGCCATCACTGAGCAGACCCCGCCCAACGACTCCAGGCCCTTGGGAGGCCATCGGTTGGCTCCATTCGTCTCGCGCGAGCACACCGAGGTGGATTGAAGTCTGGTGGACGATGGAAAGAAGCAACTTCAAGGGCAGCACACGCTCCCAGCCCCCGGGTGGCGTTGGTCACCGTAAAAAACGGGCGCCTCCCGAGGAGGCGCCCGTCCCAACGTAGTGATCGATCTACCGGCGAACGGTCGTTCCCCGCCAATCGGTCTCGAAGTACCGGGCATCCTCGTCATGCCGGGGCAGGACACCCAGAACGATCGCGCCTTCCTTCAGATCGGTCTCGTGCAGCCTGGCCCGCTCCTCGGGGATCCCGGCTCCCACGAGCATGCCCACCAGTCCTCCTGCCGTCGCACCGGCAGCCCCTCCCGCGAGAGCCCCCGCGAGCGGGCCGGCGATGACGAGCCCGAGGCCCGGAATGGTGAGCGCTGCCGCGGCCGCCGCAAAACCCACCACGGTGGCACCGACAGCTCCACCCACCGCGCCGCCGACTCCGGCACCCTCGAACGCCTTGTTGCCCATGTCGGTCTTCTCGCCGTCCTTGACGAACAGACGCTTGCGCGTGTCATCCGACATCAGGACGTGGATCTCGCTATCCTTGTACCCACGCGCCTTGATGGACTCATACGCGCGTTCGGCGGACTCGCGATCACGGAATGAACTCGTCATGATGGACTTCTGCTGTACAGCCTGTCTGTCAGACATTTGATACCTCCTGGGTAAGGCTGTTCCAAACCGGCCGAATGGCCGGTCCGGCACTTGTCCCGTGCACCGATCGGGTGCGCGGGAACGGGACAAACCTCTTGTTCCGAATCATTACGGCGTGGGCTGGACGATGGTGTTCCCGGCCAGCGTCACGGCGCCGATCCGGGCCAGCGCCCTGCCATTCAACGTCGCCCCGGTGCTCAGCGTGATCGACTGATCCGCCATGATGGTGCCCTTGAATACCGACGTCGTTCCCAGCGTCGCCGAGCTTCCCACCTGCCAGAAGACATTCGTGGACTTGGCGCCGCCAGTCAGGATGACCTGCCGGCCCGCGGTCGTGGTGAGTGTCGAAGCCATCTGAAAGATGAACACCGCATTCGCATTACCCTGGGCATCGAGTGTGAGATCGCCCGAGGAGATCGAGAGCGAGGACGTGGATTTGTAGAGACCCGGAGGCAACGTCAAGCCGCCGAGATTCCCGGCGACCGTGACGGGCGCCAGGGTGCGCCCCGCGAGGTCGTTGTAGCCCGTGATCAGATCCATCTTGGCCGTCGCGGACGTTGAATTGGCCACATGGATCGAACCGGTCAGGGTGCCGGGCGGAAAACCGGTCACCGCGGATCCCGGGCTCACGCCCATGTCTCCCGTCAGGCCGGTCGCACCCGTGCTGATGACGGTCGAACCGGCCAGGACCACGAATGCGGCCGCCCCGCCGAGCGCCGGTGCGGTCTGGATGTTCGCCACTGCCGACGTCGAGAAGGCCCATGCAAAGTTGCTCGCGAGCGCATTACCCGCCAGGTCCTTCACGCCGGTCGTGACCCTTGCCGTGTAGGCCGTATTGGGCGCGAGGGCGGCTGCCGGGCTGAAGGTCGCGATGTTGGTGGCCTGATTGAACGAGACTGTCCCCGCCACGGGCGTCGCGCCGGGCCCGGTCACGGCGAAGGTGGCCGTCGTGATCGTGGATGCGCTCATCGCTTCGCTGAACGACGCGGTGATGACCGCGACACCTGTGGCGCCATTGAGCGGGTTGGTCGACATCACCGTCGGCGCGACGACATCCCCCCCACCGGGTCCCGTGGGAGAAGACCCACATCCAGCCAGGGCGACCAGCAGGACGGCCAGTGGCCACGACGCGTAGAAACGTGTTCGACGATTGACATGTGTCTGACGCATCGAGCGACTCCTAAGGAAAAGAAGGTTGCGGCGATGGAATCGCGCAGCGCCAGTTCCGTGCCACGCCCGACGTGGGCGACGAGCGTTCTCGTAGCCTACGGCTGTGATGCGAGCTAGCTCGGCGGCGCCCGGCCCGGGAGATTTGCGGACTTCCGGGGATGCGGCCGTGACGAGGAAGAACCTTCAATCCCGGGCAGGATGTTCAAACGGACTCCCGGTCACGTCGACCGTCGCCGGCCGGCTCGACTCCGGATAATCCGGTCCCTGCCAACGCTCTGGGCGAGACGTCGTACCGGCGCCGCGGCGTGGCATCAATCTGGCGTTACCGCTCCTACCGTGGGGTAACGGGCCCGTGATCGAACGCGATGCCTCCCCACCGGCCGAAGGAGAACCGGATCCTATGAACCTGACGCGGGTCAAGAGCGTGACACACGTGTTGTTGAGGATCGTCGCCGGCACCCTCTTCCTGCAGCACGGCGGCCAGAAGCTGTTCGGGTGGTTCGGTGGCCCCGGCGGGGCCCCGGCGGAGCCCGTCGCGCTCATGTCGCAGATGGGGCTCGCCGGCGTACTCGAGTTCTACGGCGGGATCGCGATCGTCCTCGGTCTTTTCACCCGTCCGGTGGCGTTCCTGCTTTCAGGCCAGATGGCGGTGGCCTACCTGATGGCCCACCTGCCGCGCGGGATGTGGCCGATCCAGAACCACGGCGAGCCGGCCGCGCTGTTCTCGTTCATCTTCCTGTTCCTGGCGGCCCACGGCGCCGGCGGCTTCAGCCTCGACGCGCTCATCCAGCGTGTCAGGGCGAGAGCCGACGTGCCGTTGCCGCGCGTGTTCCCCGCTGCGGTGCCGCGTCGCGTACCGAGCCCCAGACCGCTGTAGATACCCGCTGCAGATACCCGTAGTCACCCGGCCGGATAAGGAACCACCCCATGCGTTTCTCACGCTGGATCTCAAGTATCGCCCTGCTCGGAGCGGTCGCTCTGATGGGATGTCGAAACGATGGCCAGATCGCCTCGAGCGGCGGATCCGGCACCCCCGGCACCTCCGGCACGTCCAGTTCACCGGTCGCCCGTCTGACGATCCCCTCCGGTACGTCCATCGACGTGACGGTCAACACTTCGCACTCTTCGAAGACCGCCAACGTCGGGGACGCCTGGAGCGGGACCGTCACGTCGGGACCGAACGGCATCCCGGCCGGCAGCGTCGTCAATGGCACGATCACCGGTGCGCTGGCAGCGCGTAAGGGCGACCGCGCGATGCTCGACTTCGGGATCAACTCGATCACCGTTGGCGGCACCCGGCACCCGGTGCACGGCAGGACGGAAGCGATCATCGCCGGCTCGCCGCGGGCCAGGAATCTGGGCGCGATCGCCGGTTCCGCGGTCGCCGGGGCGCTCATCGGCAAGGCGGTCAGCGGCTCGACCAAAGGTGCGGTGATCGGAGGCGTCGTCGGTGGTGGTGTCGCGACCGGAGTCGTCGCGAAATCGGACGGCTATCAGGTGGTGCTCCGTCCGGGGACCACACTGACCTTCATCACCAGTGAAGCCCTCGCGGTGAAGTACTAGCGCCGCACGCAGTCGAAGGACGATCGTCTCGATTCGTATCCCACACGAAAAGGAGGATGCAATGAATGGTCACCACACAGGATCCTCGACGCTTCGCCTGTCCCTGAGGCGGGTCTCGATGCTGCTGCTGGCTCTCACCATCGGTGTCGTCGCGGCGGGGGCGTCCATGGCCGGCGAGCCGACCCGCCACGTCGTCAGCAGCGCCGATATCCAGGCACGGATCGATCAGCAGCTCGGCCAGGATGTCGCCGACCGGCAGGCGATCCAGCAGCTCCTCGGTCAGCCTGGCGTGCGACAGATCGCCGAGGCTTCGGGGCTGGACATCGGGCGGGCCCACGCGGCCGCCGCGCTGCTCTCCGGCTCGGAGCTCAAGGATCTGGCTTCGAGCGCGCGTGAGATCAACGCCGGGATCGGTGGCGACCGCACGTTCACCATCACCGCGACCACGCTGATCATCATCCTGCTGATCATCATCCTCATCGCGAAGTAAGCCGATGCGGTGGGTCCGTGCGTGTCTGGCGGCCACCCTCGGCCTGTCGGTGGCCGCCCTCGACGGCCATCCGCCCGCTCTCGCGGATGACTCATCCATCGAAGCGGGGGGGGGGGGGGGGGGCGGCCGGGGGGGGGGGGGGGGGCGGCGGCCACGGGGGCGCGGCTGCAGGTGGGCGGCGCGGCGGGCGCCGCCCTCCAAGGTGGCGCCGACGTGACGGTGGCGACGCTCCTCGAGCAGTTCGTCACGACGGCGACGC
>JBKJXJ010000507.1:0-3997 GCA_046716125.1 Candidatus Eiseniibacteriota bacterium | reverse complement strand
ACTACACCCGGGCGCGCGTCGTCGTGACCCATCGGGACACCGCCGGCGCGTTCCAGGAGGCCGCGCGCGGAGCGCGAAGGGTCAAGTCGATCCTGGTCGCGGGTGACACCGGATTCGACCGCGCCCTCGAGTCGGCGTCGCCCGACTTCGAGACCTTCCCCTCCCACCGTGACGACGCGGCGATCTGGCTGTTCTCGGGCGGGACCACCGGACGGCCCAAGGCGGTCGTCCAGACGCACCGCTCGTTCGCCAACACGACCGAGCTCTACGCGAAACAGGTGATCGGGTACCGGCCGGACGACATCACGCTCTCCGTGCCCAAGCTCTATTTCGGATACGCGACCGGGTCCAATCTGCTCTTTCCGTTCGCCGCGGGAGGGAGCGCGGTCCTGTTCCCCGAGCCGGTCACGGTCGAGGGGCTGTTCGAGCGCATCCGCCGCCACCGGCCGACCATCCTCATCAACGTGCCGACGATGATCAACAAGATGGTCTCTCACCCCGACGCCCGCCATCAGAATTTCTCGTCGCTGCGCGTCTGCACGTCGGCCGGCGAAGCGCTCCCGGCCGAGCTCCACCGGCGCTGGACGGACACGTTCGGCGTCGAGCTGCTGGATGGCCTCGGCACCGCCGAGATGTGGCATATCTTCATCTCCAACCGCCCGGGCGCGGCGCATCCCGGAACCCTCGGCACCGTCGTGCCCGGGTTCGACGTCAAGGTGTGCGATGACGCGGGGAACGAGTTGCCCGCCGGGGAGACCGGCTGGCTCTGGGTTCGGGGCGACTCGCGCGCGATCGGCTACTGGCAGAATATGGAGAGGACGGCGCAGGGATTCCGCGGCGAATGGTACGTGTCGGGCGACCTGATCTCGATGGACGCAGGCGGCGTCGTCACCTACTGCGGCCGCGGCGACGAGATGCTCAAGGTGTCCGGCAAGTGGCTCGCGCCGGCCGAGGTCGAGGGCTGCTTGCTCCAGCACCCGGCGGTGGCCGAGGCGGCGGTGGTCGGGGTGGCGGACGCGAACGGGCTGGTGAAGCCGCGGGCGTACATCGTGGCCCGCGGGCCCGCCGACGGGCTGGCCGAGGAGTTGAAGGCCTTCGTCCGCGAGCGGCTCGACCCTTACAAGCATCCGCGCGAGGTGGTGTTCATGGAGGCGCTGCCGCGCACCCACCTGGGCAAGGTGGATCGGGGGAGGCTGCGGCGGGCGTGAGGGGGGCGGGGCCCGTACCGGGCAGGGCGCATCTGAGTTAGGCTGACGGCGGCTCGCGGCGTATCCAGGAGACGAGGCCGCCGACGGCAAGCGAAAGCCCAGTCATGCATGGAGCTTGTCGGGCCCGCCCTCGAGAATGGCCGCAGGTGTGCCGTCGGTCGGGCGCAAGATACAGGGTTGGGCAGTCGAAGCGACCTCGAGTTCGAGTTGGATCGTCCTTTGAAACGGGATGTGCCCTATGAGCGACGTGTCAGCTGTCTCGGCCGCCGTAGCTGAACTCCACTCGACGTTTGCCGGGCATCTCCTCCAGCCGACCGACGCCGGCTATGAGGATACCAGGAGAGTCCATAACGGACTCATCGACAAGCGGCCCGCGCTGATTGCTCAGTGCCGCGGCATTGCCGATATCGTGGACGCCGTCCTACTCGCGCGGACGCACAAGCTCGAAGTCGCCGTCCGCGGCGGCGGCCACAACGTCGCGGGCCGTGCGACGATCGACGGCGGCCTCATGGTTGATCTCTCGACCATGAAAGGGATCCAGGTCGACGCGAAGACTCGCACCGCCCGCGCGCAAGGCGGCGTCACGTGGAAGGAGTTCAACCGAGAGACGCAGCTCTATGGTCTCGCCACGACAGGAGGGGTGGTCTCGACGACCGGCATCGCGGGCCTCACGCTCGGGGGCGGCGTGGGCTGGCTCATGGGCAAGCACGCCCTCGCTCTCGACAATCTCCTCTCGGTCGACCTCGTTTTGGCCGACGGCCGAATCGTGGCGGCCGGCAAGGACGACAACCCAGACCTCTTTTGGGGCCTTCGGGGCGGCGGCGGTAACTTCGGGGTGGCGGCCTGCTTCGAATATCGCCTGCATCCGGTCGGACCAATGGTCACCGGCGGTCTCGCCGTCTACCCGTTAGGCGCCGCTTGGGATGTCCTGCGGTTCTTCCGTGACGTCACGGCGTCGCTCCCCGACGAGTTCACGGTGTTCGCCGGCCTTATCCATGCGCCCGATGGTTCCGGGACGAAGCTGGTGGCGCTGGTGGTCTGCCACTGCGGGCCGATCGCCGCCGGAGAAAGTGCCACGCGGCCAATCAAGAGGTTCGGCACGCCCGCCATGGATACCATTGGTCCGATGCCGTACTCCCAGCTCAACGCGATGCTGGACGCGGCCTATCCACGTGGCGCGCTCAACTACTGGAAGTCGAACTTCCTGTCCAGCCTGAGTGACGAGGCGATTCGCACGATGATCGACTGCTTCGCGAAGTGCCCGACACCGATGGGTCAGTTGCTGCTTGAGCACCTCCATGGCGCCGTCACTCGAGTTGGGGTCACGGACACCGCATTCCCACACCGCGCTCCGGGCTACAACCTGCTCGTCCTCTCGGAGTGGCTGGACCCGAAGGACACCAACGCCTGCGTCGCCTGGGCTCGCGATTCCTACGACGCGCTCCGACCGTTCCTGGCCTCCGGCCGTTATGTGAACTATCTGGGAGACGACGAACCCAGCGATGCGGTTGCTGCTGCCTTTGGGCCGAATCATCGGCGACTCCAGCAACTCAAGGCGAAATACGATCCCGAGAACTTCTTCCACATGAACCAGAACGTCCGTCCGCTTTCGTGACCACCGGCGTCGCACGAAGAGGTCCGTTGCGTCGTCGGGGCTGTCAGCTGCCCAGCCACGGCATGCAGCCGACGGCCTGTGGCCGCGGGTGATGCCGGGCGTTAAACCGCGGTGCGATTCTCCCTGGGAACTCGTTGACACGAATGAAGGAGTCACGACATGACCGACACCTCCGCCGGACAAGCTTCGTTGGAGGCCGTGCTCAAGGATGAAATCGTCCGCATGTATCAGGAAGTCGCCGACAACCCGGAAGGCACCTTCCACTTCTTCCACGGCCGCGAGGCGGCGGAGTTGTTCGGCTATGCGCCCGAGTGGCTCGACCGCGCGCCCGCGAGCGCCGTCGCCTCGTTCGCCGGGGTCGGAAACCCGCACGAGCGTAGCAACCTCCAGCCGGGAGAGGCGGTGCTCGATCTCGGGAGTGGCGCGGGACTCGACGCGATCATCGCCTCCTGGCGCGTGGGCCCGGGTGGCAGGGTCATCGGAGTCGATCTCAACCCGGCGATGTGCCTCAAGGTCCAGGCGCACTCGGCAACGACCGGTGCCCGGATGGAGTGCCAGGTGGGGCGCATGGAGGACATCCCGGTGACCACGGAGTCCCTGGACGTCGTGATTTCAAACGGGGTGATCAACCTTTCCTTCCGCAAGCGCCGGGTCGTCGAGGAGATCTTCCGCGTGCTCCGGCCGGGCGGTCGGATTTCGATTACCGATATCGTGAGCGCCAAGCAGCTCTCGCAGTCGATCGTGAACGACCCCAAACTCTGGGCCAGTTGAATTGGCGGCGCTCTCCCGGAGGGAGAGATGTTTCGGCTGCTCGAGGAGTCCGGCTTTGTTCGTGTCCGATCCGCCGTCGTGCCGCGGTTTCGGTTCCGCAAGGAGTCGACCCAGAACTCAGCCGAGGCCTACGGCGTCAAGGCCGTCATGTTCACAGCACTAAAGCCCGGTGGGGACAAGTAGCGGGCCGAGGTTCAGCGCCCGCTCGCTGCCGGCCGCTACCGCTTCCCGGTCGGGAGCCTGAACATGATCCCGACCTCGGGCGCGAAATCGGTCGCGTTCTCGGTCAGCCCTACTGAGGAATTGAGTTTGAACGTCGCGTGGGCGCCCAGTCGCCGCTGCACCTCGGCGACCAGAGACAACTCGTCGGTCGCCTGCCCTTCGAAGCCGGCGTAGAACCCCC
>JBKJXJ010000506.1:0-4922 GCA_046716125.1 Candidatus Eiseniibacteriota bacterium | reverse complement strand
CGGTCGAGGTGCGTTCCCGACCGGCGTTGGTCATGGCACTCTGGATCAGGGCCTGATCGGACAGATGGGACCGGATGTAGCGCTGCATCCGAACCTCGACGGGGGCGGGTGTCGAGGGGGCTGATCCACTCCTTCATATCACGAGCGTTTTCGACGCTCAGGATCGGCCGGGCTCTGCATGGAAGCCGCTACCACGAGAATTTTGCGCCGCCGGGCGAGATCGGCGCGTGGTCGTTGATCCTGCGCGCATTGGCGCGCGACGGCGGGAGCACTCGTGGGTGTTGGGTGCTCGCCCCTCGGTACGGTGTCAACAAAAATCGACAGTCCAGACCCCCGCGGCTAGGAGGGGCTCCGCGCGAACAGGTACAGCCGCACGGCCTCGTTGGCGATCAGCTCGTCCCAATCCGGCCGCCCTCGGAATCCCTCCCACACGGCATCCGAGACCTCGCTCCGCCGCAGCAGCAGGCAGACCGGCATCGTGAAGTGGGTGAGATAGAGGGACTGCGCCTCGGTCAACTCGCCCTCCGTGAACAACGCGCGCTGGATGCCACGGCGGACGGCGAACTCGTCCATCAGGGCGCGCATGTCGCGACCGGGCGCCTGCCCCCCGTCGAAGTGATTCGAGAGATAGACGTCCAGCGACCCGCAGAACACCCGCCGTTCGGCGAGCACCGGGACCGGTTCGTTCACCGTCGGTCGCGGCCTCTCGATGACCACCGCGCTCAGCGGTAACCGCTCGCGCAGGAACTTGTAGGCGCCCTCTTCGGCCCCGGTCGAGAGCGGGAGCTGTCGCGCCGCCGGGGTGTCGCCGCGGACCAGCACGCCGGGCGAGCGGCGGTCGCTCGCGGTCCCGATCGAGAACAGTCCCGCGGTCGGGAGGATCAGCGCGGCGAGCAGCGCGAGCCGCGCCACGGCGGGCAAATGGAACCGGTCCCCCCACCACACCACGCCCATCGCCGCGAGCGGCGCCAAGGAGAGCCAGGCCAGGTAGAGCAGCTTGTCGCTGTTGTATTCGGGCAGCACGATCGTGGCCGCGATCGCCACGGCGCTCGCGGCGGCGGCGAGCGCGAAGCGCGCCCCCGGCCCGCCCCGCCACGCCACGATGAAGCCCGGGGCCGCCACCAGCCACCACGGTCCGACCGCGAGCAGCAGCGACCAGAGGTTGCGCGTGTAGAGGCCGAGGTGGACCGGTGTCGTCGTCCCCGGCACGCCACAAGCGCGGATCCAGAAGAATCCTGCGACTGTCGCGAGGCCGAGCGCGGCCAGGAGCCCGAAGCCCCGGGACGCTCCGGCCCGCCACGACGCCAGGATCCCGACCGCGATCGAGCCCACTGCGAACGCCGCGTAGGCCGGATGGATCGCGAACAGCGCGAGCGCCAGGCACAGCGTCCGAGGCCACGCGGCAGGCGATGGGCGCTCAAGCCCGCGCGCCACACTCCACGCGGTCGCCACGCCGAGCGCGATTGCCGGCGTGAGCGCCGTGCCGGTCCAGAAGCGGTTCAGCATCGAGGAGTGCCACGGCGGAAAGATGTGGCTGAGGCCCATCGCCGCCCCGTTGGTGCCCGCCAGCTGGGCGATCATGGGCCCCAGGCCGCGAGTCTCTCCGACCATGCCGTGCAGGATCCAGTAGAGCCAGCCCAGCGGGTTGAGCCCGAGCAGCGCGATCGCGCCGGCCCACAGCGCCGCGCCCCGGCCGAACGCCCGGAAGGCGAGCTGCGCGGCCGCCAGCACCGTCACGAACGCCGCCCAACCGTTGACCAGCGCCATCATGTGGAAGGGCGAGACTCTGGCTGCCGTTCCCAGCAGCGCCAGAATGAAGTGGAAGATCCACGGGTAGTAGAGCGGCACACCGGCGAAGTTGGGATCCTGCGGCGGGACGCCGTGGCGGAGGATCTCGTGCGTCGCCGCGGCGTGGAACCACGCGTCGCTCCACATGCGCACCATCGGAACCGAGAGCGACACGCCGGCGACGAGCGTCGCGGCCAGGAGGGCCGAGCCCAGCGCCACGATCGAGGGGAAGCCCTGGCCCCGCTCGGGGAGCGGTTCGGGCGGCGGCGCGGACGTCTCCGAATGCGGCCCTGGCCGTGCTCTCGGCCACAGCGCGGCGACGATCCAGATGAACTCGGATTGCCACAAGCACGTGTCGAGCGGCAGGCGCACGAACCACGCGCACACGAGCGCGGGCAGGGCGAGGGCGAACGGCGCCAGCGTCACGGCGAGCAGGACACGCTCGGTGAGGCGGAGGCCGCGTCCGGGGTGGCGGAACACGGCGATCGCGGGGGGTACCAGCGCCGCGATCGTCAACGCCACGCCGCGCAGTGTGTCGATCGTCATCTGCGTCTCCTCGGGGCCGCCCTCCCGGCGTGCCGACTCAGCCCTTCAGCGCCCGCAGCTCCGCGGTCAGATCCTCCAGGTCCACCAGGTCGGCGACCACGCCGTGGGCTCCGTGCTCGATCGCGAACCTCGCGCCCTCCGCCAGCGGCACCGTGCCGGCCGCGCGCACCTCCTTGGCCAGCACCGGCACCTTGGACGCGCGCAGCGCCGTCAGGAGTTCCTCGGGGCTGGGCTTCATCAGGAGCCCGCGCGGATTCATCGGGCCGACGATCAGGTCGGGGGTGATCCCCCATTCGCGCAGCCGGACGAGCAGGTGGCCCAGGTTGTGGGTCTCGAACCCGGCAGCGGCGCCGAAACGGGCCCGCACGAACTGCGCGTAGTGCTCGAAGAACGTACGGTGCCGGCCGGCCAGCGCGAGGTCGGTGAGGGGTGCCGCCAGCACCACGGCCCGCAGATCCCGGGCGCCGAGCGCGGCGGCTTCCAGCTCGAGCAGGAGCGGCACCATGCCGGTGAAGTCGCTCTTCAGCACCGCGAGCGCGTGGGTGAGGCCGGTCATGCCGAGACGCGCGAGGGTGAGCGGGCTCGCGCGTTTCACGCGCTTCAGCGCCGCACCGACCAGCCCCAGATCCGAGGAATCCCGCACATATTCGGGCACGTTGGGGAGCAGCGCGTAGATCGGCACCGACTGCTTGAGCTCGGCGAGTGCGGCGCGCAGCGCCTGCGACGGGCTCACGAGCACACCCTCGGCGCCCGCCGCCAGCGCCTTCGAGATCGTGACGGCGAGGGTATTGGGGTCGTTGTAGCGCGCGATCAAGGCGAGCATCCGGTCGCGAGGTGCGCGCGAGACGCCGAGCAGGGACTCGCCCCCGAGCAGCAGCCGCGGGGCCACGAACGGCGCCCGGGTCATCCGCTCACCCGCATCGTCTCGCCGCCCGCGGCGGCCGATCGGTAGAGCGCGTCCATCGCCCGCTGCACGCGCAGCGCCGCATCCACCGTGGTGGGTGGCGGCGGCCCGCCGGTCGCCCAGGCCAGGAACGCGGCGTCCTCCAGGTAGTAGCCGTCGCCGTTGACGTCGAAGCGCGCCGGCTGCGGCAGTTCGGCGTGGCGCAGCAGGGTGTGGCCCGCGGGCCAGCCGTCGCGGGCCTCGTGCAGGTCCAGCTCGAAGGCATCGTTGGAGATCAACAGCTTGCCGTTGTCGCCGTCCAGCTCGATGACGACCGCCGAGAGCGGATAGCCCGGCACGCTCCAGGACGAATCGAAGCCGACCTCGGCGCCGCTCGCCAGCGTCATCATCCCGTGCAGCTCGTCCTCGACCGGGCCGTAGTACTTCTTCCACGTCGCGCGCACCTCGACCGGCGTGCCCAGGTACCACTCGAGCAGGAACAGCAGGTGCGACGAGATGTTCGCCACCACGCCGCCGCCCGAGCGGGCCGGGTCGTACATCCAGCCCTGACGTGGCCCGAAGACCTGTGACAGGTACATCGAAGAGCGCCCCTGTCGCAGCGTCCCGATCGAGGCGATCGCGTCGCGGGCGCGGACGAACACCGGCAAGTAGGCGAGCGTGTAGCCGCACGAGACCGGCAGGCCGGTCCGGGCCGAGAGCGCGGCCAGCGCCTCGGCGTCGGCGAGCGTGTGCGCGAGCGGCTTCTCGACGAACACCGCCGCACCGGCCTCGAGCGCCGCCTTCGCGATCCTGAGGTGGGCGTCCTGCTGCGTGCAGACCATCACCGCGTCCGGGCGCGTCGCCGCCAGCATCTTCTCGGCGCTGGTGAAGAACGGCGCCCGATAGCCCATCCCGCGCACCGTCTTGCCGAGCGGCGCGTGATGGTCCGCGATCCCCACGACCTCGCAGTCCGGGATCATCGAGAGCACGGCGGTGTGGGCCACCCCCATCTTGCCGAGCCCCACGACCGCGACCCGCACCGTCTTGAGCGGCCGCGGCGCGGTGACGATCGGTCCCGCCGCCGGCTGGAAGATCGGCCCGCGCGCGGGCGCGGCGGCGGCCGCGGGCGCGCTCTCGCCGCGGGTCGCGCGTCCGAAAGCTTCGAGCCCATCCACCAGGGGCGTCCAGCGAACAGCGAAATCGCGGCGCGCGGGAGCCCGATCCACCTTCGCGGGCGAGGTCATGCCGAGCACGTTGTCCACCGAGACCGGCGGGCGCTTGGAGACCATGCCGAGCATCGAGGCCATCATCAGCGCGATCCCGCCCGGGATGTGGACGACGGGCTTGCGGATGCCGAGCTGGCGTCCGAGCCGGTCCAGGAACTCGTTGAAGGTGACCCGATCGGGTCCGAGCAGGTCGTACGTCTTTCCCACCACGTCGGCGCGGGCGACGCACTGGGCCAGCACCTCGCTCACGTCGTCGATGTGGATCGGGTCCAGCTCGATGCGCCCGTCCCCGATCACCGGCACCACCGGGAGGGTGCGCAGGTAGCCCGCCAGCGTCGCGAACAGGCCCACCGGCGCGTCGCCATAGACCAGCGAGGGCCGCACCGTGACCCAGTCGAGGCCGGAGTGGGCGACCATCGCCTCGCCCTCCTGCTTGGTGCGCCCGTAGGGACCCATTCGCTCGCGGGTGGCCGAGATCG
>JBKJXJ010000505.1:0-6888 GCA_046716125.1 Candidatus Eiseniibacteriota bacterium | reverse complement strand
GGCGGATCGCGGGTGTGCGGGTCCTGTACCTTGGACTCGAGGATATACTGAGATCGAAGCAGACGGGCCGCCCCGGTGACCTGGCCGACATCGACGTGCTTCGCGGCGGTGCGGGTCGGAAGCCGAGGCGCATCCGGCGCAAACGGCCGCCCCCGACCCGAGACTGACGAATGGAGGACTCCATGCGCCACCTGCTCCAGTTGATCCTGCTCGGGACCCTTCTCTCCGCGCCCGCTGTGGCCCAATCGACCAGCGAACCTCGTGCCGTCAGCTGGCGGGGCGGGCCGATCGAGCGCTGCCGGACGATGATCCTGACGGACTTCGGGGCCTATGTGGTGAGCGGGACGCCCGGTGGTGGGGGCCTCAATGTCCGGGCGGTCGCCGACTATGGGGTCCTGGTCAATCTCGACGCTCGGTCCGCCATCGGCGCGACCGTTTTCGCCTCCCTCAGCCGCAATTCCGAGTTCGTCCTCGGGCCGGCGGTGCGGTACCGCCGATGGCTGGGCCCGAGTCAGAGCATCGACCTGGCCCTGGGCACCCCACTCATCGGCTCGAATCCTGCGCCCTACGGGCTGATCAAATACAATCTCACGCACTGGGTCGGAGTGGCGGTGCGGCCCGAATTGCGGCGCGAGACGATCGTGATCGTCTGCGACGCATTTTCGTGCACCGATGCGCCACGCACCCGTTTCGTGATCGCGGGAGGGTTGGAGTTCGGCTGGATCCCCGGACTCTCGCTGACCGTGGCCAGTGGAGTCGTGGGGCTGGTGCTCGTGGCAGCCATCGTCGCCAGTGGTTCATAGCCGCGCATCGGTGGTGCCCTGGCTGCGCTAGCTCGGAGTTCGCATCGACAATGCACGCCGGGGCGGCCGTGCACTGCGAGAGCATCCCCGATGCCACGCTCGAGCAGCGCTTGCGCGAGGCGCTGCGCCTCCTGGCCGCTTCCCGCGGTCGCCTCGCGAAAGCCATGGGGACGGCGGCGTGATACACACGGCGGCCCGGAGCAGAGGCCTGGCTCTATTCGTGACCACCACCCGCCGCACCTGGTGAAAGCTCCCCGCCTCGAGCCTCGGGAAGTAGATCCCGGCCCGCACTCGTTCGCCGTGAACGCCCCGGCCGTCCCACTGCACCACGTATCGCCCCGCGCCCGCGCTGGGCCGCCGCTCCAGTTCCCGAACCAGGCGTCCCATCAAATCGAAGAGTCCGAGCGCGACCGGTGACTCCACGGGAAGGTCGTACTGGACCTGGGCCGAGCCTGAGATGGGATTCGGCGCGCAGAGGAGAAGAAAGGCTGAAGGAATGCCGTCGTCCACCGCCACGGTGGGATCGGCCTCCATCAGCGCGAACTCCGAGAAGTGCGTGACCTCCCCGAAGATTACGTTGGCCCCTACGTCGCGCGAGGTCGTGACCTGCACCCACGACGGAGGCGCCAACGCGGTGTCGTAGTGCATCGACCGAAGATTCGCCTCGGGTCCGCTCACGTTGGCCGGGTCGTACGTGACATCGTGGCCACGGTGGAGCGGGGGGCATGGACGGGTGTAGAGTCGGCTCCACGCGCATGGAAGTTCCTTTCCCTCATCGGCTTCTTCCCCGCCACGATGGCTCACCTCGCCTTGGGGCTGAGCTGGAGGAGGGGCCGGGTGACCGGCGGCTATCGGCCCCATGACGGTTTGGTCATGCAAGGGGTTCCTGTCCCGCTCGGGCGCTGGCTTCCCGTAAAGTCCTCGCGAACCGAGGCGGAGCGAAGCGTTGCGCGTTCTGCTGATCGAAGACGACGAGTCCATGGCCGGCTTCCTGCGCAAGGGCCTCAAGGAAGAGGGCATGGTGGTGGCTCATGCCTCCGACGGCGAGAGCGGCCTCCACATGGCGCTGACCGAGAGCTTCGAGGCCGCCATCGTGGACATCATGCTGCCAGGGATGGACGGGCTGGCGATCATTGACGAGATCCGGCGCCAGAAGCGGCCTCTTTCGGTCCTGATCGTCAGCGCCAAGCGATCTGTGGACGAGCGGGTGCGCGGCCTGCGCGCCGGCGGCGACGACTACCTCACCAAGCCATTCGCCTTCTCCGAACTGCTGGCCCGGCTGCACGCCCTGGTGCGGCGTTCCCAGGCCGTCCCCGAGTCGTCCCGGCTCGAGGTCGGCCCGCTGCTCATGGACTTGGAGCGCCGCACCGTCACCCGCAGCGGCCGGAAGATCGATCTGCCGCCGCGCGAGTTCGCCCTGCTCGCCTTCCTCGCCCGCCACGCCGGCAAGGTGGTTTCCAAGACGATGATCATGGAACAGGTGTGGGACTACAACTTCGACCCGCAGACCAACGTGGTCGAGTCCCGCATGTGCCGGCTGCGCGACAAGGTGGACCGCGGCTTCAACCGCCCGCTGCTGCACACGGTGCGCGGAGTCGGCTACGTGCTGCGCGACGATGCCTGAGCCGCGCGGCAGCATCGCCTTCCGGCTGACGCTGTGGTACACGGCGGCGTTCGCCGGTCTGCTGGTGGTCGCGCTGGCGATCGTGTTCTCGATCGTCGCTGCCACCCTCAAGTCGGACACCGACGCCGAGCTGCGCCAGGACCTGGAGGAACTGGCCTCGCTGGTGGAAGCGGGCGGGACGCAGGCCTTCCGCGCCGACGTGGAGAAGGAGCTGGCCGGCCCGGACTCCTCACGAGTGCTCCTGCGCTTGTGGAGCGCGACCGGGCCGATGGATGCGGCCGGGTTCGCCACCGCCGATGCTGCGGATCGCGCGGCGGCCACGGCTCAATTTCGCGGCAGCAAGCCGTCGCTGCGCACCTATCGTCCGCGCGGCGCCGAGCACGCGGTTCGGGTCGGCCTGGCCCGCGCCGGTCCCTCCTGGGTGGTGGAGATGGGACAGTCGCTCGAGGAGGACGACAAGCTTCTGGCCGCGGTGCGGAACGGCATCCTGATCGCCCTGCCGGTGGTGCTGCTGGGCGCTCCGATCGGCTGGTGGGTGGCGCGGCGGGCCCTGCGCGGCGTCGGCGAGGTGACGCGCACCGCCCTGGAGATCGCCGACGGCGCCCTGGATCGGCGCGTGCCGGTCAGCGCGCGAGGCGACGACCTGGATCGCCTGGCCAGCGCATTCAACACTATGCTGGATCGCATCGGATCCCTGATCACCGCCATGCGCGAGGTCACCGACAACCTGGCGCACGACCTGCGCAGCCCGCTGGCCCGCATCCGCGCTTCCGCCGAGCACGCGGCCGCCGGTTCCGCCACCGCCGCCGAGTGGACCGCCTTCGCCGGCACTACGACGGAGGAGTGCGATCGCATGCTGGAAATCCTGAACAGCACGCTGGAGATCGCCGAGGCGCAGGCGGGCGCGGCCCAGCTTACGCTCGAAGGGGTGGACATGGGCGGGCTGGCGCGCGAGGCCCATGATCTGTTCCTGACCCTGGCCGAGGACGCCGGCGTCTCTCTGGGGGTGGAGGCGGGCGCCGGCTGCGTGGTGCAGGCCGACCGCGGCAAGGTCCAGCGCATCGTCGCCAACCTGCTGGACAACGGGCTCAAGTTCACGCCGGCCGGCGGCCGGGTCACGTTACGGGTCACAGGCGAAGGGGCCTGGGTGCGACTGGAAGTCGAGGACACAGGCAGCGGGATTTCGGCCACCGA
Organism: Candidatus Eiseniibacteriota bacterium; assembly: GCA_046716125.1. Taxonomy (GTDB): domain Bacteria; phylum Eisenbacteria; class RBG-16-71-46; order RBG-16-71-46; family RBG-16-71-46; genus WS-11. Next base: position 3,267 of record JBKJXJ010000505.1, on the reverse strand, counting down.
CTTGCCGCGGATCTTCGAGCGCTTCTACCGCGGTGACGGCAGCCGCAGCGGACGCGGCAGCGGTCTCGGAATCAGCCTGGCTCGCGCCTTCGCCCGCGCCCACGGCGGCGAACTCACCGCCGTGAGCGCCTTGGGCAAGGGCAGCGTGTTCACGCTCAGGCTTAGGCGCTTAGAAGTCTGAGGCGCGAGATCACTGGGTGCGGAACTTGCCCGACGACAGCGTCTGGTTCCCGCTTTCCTCGATGGCCAGCACCTCCCAATTGTAGGCGTTGTTGGGCTCCAAAAAGCCGCGCGCGATGGTCATCGAGGTGGTGGAGGCCGGCAGGTACATGCTGAGCCCCAGCTTTCCGATCATGTGGGGATGCACCGGGACGTCCTTCTCGACGATGAGCTGGTAGGCGATGACGTTCACCGCCTCGCCCCTCAAGCCCTGGGTGACCGCTCCCCAGCGGACGGCCAGCTCGTCGGCGGGGACGGTGACGCCCTCCGCCGGCGATTGCAGCACGGGCCCGGCCGGAATGGCGTGGCTCAAGAGCGCCGACCCGATCTCGATCCCCGTGCTCTCGCCGTTGACCATCCCCCGCGCCTGGTAGGTATACGTGCCGGCCGGGAGCTTCGCCAGCAGCACGTCGATCGGGACCTCGGCGTTCTCTGGCTCGACGGTTTCGAAGAACAGCTCGGTCAAGCCGAGTTCACCCAGCGCGCCCTTACCGTCAATACGCAGCACGGCACCGTTCGGCCCAATCAGATCCAGGCTCTGCCAGCCCTCGCTGTCCACGGCGCCCTGGAATCCGGTGTCGTGGTCGGTGGCGTTGTGCTCGATGTTGAGCTTCGCCTCCTTGAGCACGCCGGAGGACTTCGGCTTCGCCAGCGCCGGAAGCACCGCAAATCCGACCGCGGTCAGCGCGCACGCCCCCGCCAGCACCAGGCCGATTCGTCGCCACGGTTCACTTCGCTTCGTTCGCATGTTTTCCTCCTGTGATGGTTGCGCGACCCACGGTTCGGTTCGGATCGAACGCCATCCGAACGCCAGGATGATCGGTCCATCCCAGTTGCCCGAACGTGACCCGCGGATGACGGCTTGGTCACGGCGCGGATGACCAAAGGGCAATGCGCGAGCAATGTCGGTGTCACCGGCGGCCGGCTAGGGTTTGGCCTCGCTGGCAGGCGGACTTAGAAACGCTTTTCTGGAGGTGTAGACGTGATGCAGGCGAGAACGAAGGGGTGGATGACTCTGGCCGCGATGTGCGGGCTGTTGGTCTGGAGCCCCTCGCACGCCAGCCTGGCGCGGAACGCGGCCGGGGCGAAAAACATGGGCGAGGCGGGATTGTGGACCCTGGACTTGGCAGGCCAGTTCCAAAAGGAGGCGGACGGCCGTTCATGGAACGCGGAGACCGGCCTTCAATTCCAGGCCACGAGTCGCCTGCAGTTGCTGATCGAGGAAATTCCCTTCGAGCTTCAGGAACCAGAGGCCGGGGAGTCGGTGCGCGGCCTGGGGGACACCGATGTGACGCTTTCCTGGTTGATCCTGAAGGATGCCCCCAGCCGGCCGTCGTTGGTGCTGGGGGGCAAGGTCAAGCTTCCCACCGCCGACGAAGACTTGGGCTCGGGAGCTGCCGACTATTCCGCGCTGGCCGTAATGGGAAAGGAAATCGGCGAGCTGGAGCTGAGCTTGGAAGCCGAGTACGCCACCTTCGGCTCGGTGGACGGAGAGAAGCCGAAGGAACAGGTCCTCTACACGCTGACCGCCGAATATAGCCTCAGCGACTTCCTGGCGGTGTACGCCGAGGCGTTCGGCAACAGCGCGCCGGCGCCCGGAGAGTCACGCACCGACGCCGCGCTGTTCGGCCTGGAGCTGGACTTCCTGAAGCGCCACCATGCCACGCCCTACTTGTCCTTCGAAGTGGACACCGAGGGCGCGAGTGCGGCCAGAGCGGGCGTGGAGTGGACCTGGTAGATGTCGAAGTCGAACCGTCCACGCCTCACTGGCGCCGCTCTCCCAGGCCCAGCCAACGGCTCAGCCGCAGCCGCGGCGTTCGGTTGGACGCCACCCGTCGGTAGGCCCATTCGGCCAGCGGGGCAAACCCCGGAAGGCGCCGGAACACTCCGAGCCAGAGGCCTGAGCCGCGCCGGTACGCCAGACGATCGTGGACCTCCTGCACGAGAAGTTCGATCCGCTCGGGAAGCAGCTGATCACGTCCTTCGAAGCGGAGAACATTCAGATCTTCGCGGACGAGGAACGCCCGGCTCACGGTCGTTCCGGCCGTATGGAGTCGAGCGTAGTAGACGCCCGCGTTCTCCCTGCGCCCCGCGCATATTCGGGAGTGTGAGTGGCCACCGTGGACGCGGGTTTCCCTGGGAAGACCGGAAGCGGCGCGGTCTTCTCGACCGCTTGGCGTTTCCGCCGAGCTATCGCTAGTCCTGTTTTCCTTTGAGTGTCCTGGAGTGGACGGAAGCGGCCGGGAATGGACGTTGAGGGGGTCACAAAGGGGTCACGGGCGTCGGAAGTGCCGGGCGAACTCGCTCTGCGTTTGCTTGTCGAGGGCGCTGTGTGCAGCCGCACCTCGTTGAATTCCGTCCGGGCCGGCCGATCCGGCGTCGCGCGGCCACCGACTATCTGCCAGCCAGCGTGCACCATCGGGCGCTCAATTCGCTTGTCCGTAATTCTACGGAAGGGCCCTCCGTATTCATGCGCATGGCACGGAAGTCAGGATGTATGTCATTCCTTGCGGTGTGAACTCCCTGCGATCATCCGCATTCCGCCCCGCGGGAAGTTCGCGCGCTCCGATTCCGGGCCCCCCGGTCGCGTCCACGCCGAATTCGGCGATTGGCACGGATTCGGCTTGATCTCCGAGTGACCATGCGACCGCCTATCCGGCACCAGATCGCAGCCCCAGATCGCTACGCCTCCGTCCGCCATCTCGCTGGGACGGATTCGCTGCGGTCGATCTCGATCAGCCACCGAACGGCGCCGCTCGCCGACCTCGAGCGCATGGCGCTCTCGTCCGCGGTGCGCATGCGTCTTTATGACGAGTTCCGCCGATCGGGTCTCGAAGCCGTGGTGCTCGGTACCTGCAATCGTACCGAACTCTATTGGAGCTCGCGCCATACTGGCGACGACGCGGTGGCCGAGTCGGCGTGCAGCACTTCGTCGGTGCCCGGACCCCCGCTGCGGCACGGGAGCTTCGTGCGTGAGCACGGCTCGGCTGCGTCAGTGCACCTTTTCCGCGTGGTGGCGGGTCTCGATTCGCTGGTGGTCGGTGAAGC
>JBKJXJ010000504.1:0-8986 GCA_046716125.1 Candidatus Eiseniibacteriota bacterium | reverse complement strand
CAGCAGCATCGCGAAGGCGGTCCGCAACGGCCCCCTGAGTTGGCTCGACCGCGGCGGCGGGATGCTCATCGGCGTGGCACTCGGGGCCACGGTGTGCACGTTCGGCTTGCTGGGGGCGCTCCAGTTCGATCATCCGAAGGGCCCCGGGATGGCGGCGGCGCAGGCTCGCGTCGCGGTGCCCACGATGGGCGCGGCGGCGGCGGCATGCGCCGTCGGTGAGGCGTTTCTCCCGGGTTTGGGTTGGCTGAGAGAACAGTTCATCACGGCCGGGCAGCGGGCCGTCCGCATGCGCGCGACCGGTGTTTCGACGGCGGCGGGATAGCGGACTGCTGGAGCGGTATGCCGTGCCGCCCGGAGGCGTGAGCGGCGTGGACGAACACTCCCTTCGACTTCTCGAGTTCCCGCGCGTCACCGCCGCGGTGGCGGAGCGCGCGGTGTGCGAGGCGGCGCGAAGCGCGCTGGTCGGCGCGCGGCCATTCACCGACCGGGCGGAGCTCGCGCGGGAATGCGCGCGGCTGGCCGAGGCGATCCGTCGCGTCGCCGAGCCGGGGGAGTGGGTGACGACGGGCAGGGGATCGCTGGGCGGGACGATCGGGACCTCGGTCGGCCACCCCGCGCCCCTGGATGGACCGGCGCTGGTGCTGGTGCTGACCTGGCTCGATGCCGGCGTCGCCACCCGGGCCGCGTGGATGGCCGCGCCGGCGCGCAAGCGCGCGCCGGGGCTCGCGGAGGTGGTGGAGGGCGTGCCCGAGCTGGGGGCGCTACGTGATCGGCTGGCGGCCGCGCTCGAGCCCGACGGGCGGGTGAAGGATTCGGCCTCGCATGCGCTCAAGCGGCTGCGGGGCGAACTGGCCGCCGGAGAGAAGCAACTGGCGCGGCAGCTCGAGCGCTGGGCGGCGGGGTTCGGAGAGAGTGCTTATGTGACGCGCCACGGCGACCGTTTCGTGGCGCTGGTGCCGGCGGCGGGATTCCCGCGCCGTCGGGCGGTGGTACACGACGTCTCGGGGACCGGCCAGTCGCTGTTCGTCGAGCCGCTCGAGGCGTGCGAGGCCAACAACCGTCTGCTCGAGGTGCGCGCCGCGGCGGAAGAAGAGGAGCGGCGGATCCTCCGCGAGCTTGGGCGCGCGGTGGCCGACGCAGGTGATGGGCTGCGGGCGCTCGAGCAGAAGCTGGCACATCTCGACGGGCTGCGGGCGCGTGCGCTGTGGGCACGCGATCTCGGGGGGACGGCGGTGACGCCGGGTGGCGGGACGCTGAAGCTGGTGAGGGCGCGACATCCCCTGCTGGCGATGGCGCAGCGCGAGGGCGGACGGGCGGTGGTCCCGCTCGACCTCGAGCTGGGGCAGGGAGCACGCGTGCTGCTGGTGAGCGGCCCGAACATGGGCGGGAAGACCGTGGTGCTGAAGACTGCGGGCCTGGCGGTGGCCTTGAGCCACGCCGGCTTCGCGGTGACGGCCGACGAAGGGAGCGCGGTGCCGGAGATCGCGAGCGTCGTGGTGGACCTCGGCGACGAGCAGTCCGTGGATCAGGGGCTCTCCTCGTTCGCCGCCCACCTCAAGGTGCTGGGACGGATGGCCGAGGCCGCGGGCCCGGAAAGCCTCCTGCTCTGCGACGAGCTCGGAGCGGGCACCGATCCCGAAGAGGGCGCCGCCCTCGGTCGCGCGCTGGTCGAACACTTCGCCGAGCGCGACGCCTGGTGCATCGTGACCACCCATCTCGGCAGCCTCAAGCGGCTGGCGGGAGAGGTGCCGGGGGTGGTGAACGGATCCCTCGAGTTCGACGAGGAGTCCATGACCTCCCGTTACCGGTTCCTGCCCGGGGTCCCCGGCGCGAGCCACGCGCTCGCGGTGGCCGGACGTCTCGGCTTCCCGTCGGATCTGCTCTCCCGCGCGCGCGAGCTGACGCCCGACGAGAGTCGCGCCGTGGAGCGCCTGATCGCCGAGCTCAACGAGAGCAACAGGAGACTGCGGGAGGAGACGGCGGGGCTCGCGTCTGCGCGGCGCGAGGCCGAGACGGCCGCCGCCTCGCACAAGGCGGCGCTCGAGGAATCCCGGGTCACCCTGAGCGAAGCTCGCCGGCGCGTCACGCGCGAGGGCGAGTCCCTGCTCGGGCGCGCGCGCGAACTGTGGCAGACGGTGCAGCGCGAGGCCCGCCGGGACGAGAAGACGCGCGCCGATGCCGGCCGGCTGCGCGAGGAGATCCGGACGCTCGAGAAGGAGCACGACGCCCTGCGCGCCGCGGCCGAGCTTGAGACGCCGGCGCCCCCCGCCGCACTCACGGCCGGACAGCGCGTGCGGGTCGTGGACTTAGGCGTCGAAGCGGAGGTCGTGAGCGGGCCGGACCCCGAGGGGCGCGTGCGCCTGCGGCGCGGGAGCTGGAACATCGAGAGCCACGCGAGCCGCCTGGGCGCCATCGCCCCGGCCGGGGGCGCCCAGACGCCGCGCGCCGCCGTGCGCCCCGGTGCGATGTGGAGTGAATCCGACGAAGCGCCGCCGCTCGAGGTGGATCTGCGCGGCATGGAGAGCATCGAAGCCCTGGCCGCGCTCGACTTAGGGCTCGACCGCGCCGTGCTGGCCGGGCTGTCCGAGCTGCGCATCGTGCACGGCGTCGGGCGCGGCGTGCTGCGGACCGCGGTCGAGCGCCATCTGCGCGATCACCTGCAAGTTTCGTCGCAGCGCATGGGCCTGGTGAATGAAGGAGGCCGCGGCGTGACCGTGGCGAAGCTCAAGTGAGCGCGACCGGACGATCGCTGAGCCATGCGGGCCCGCGCATGTCCGACGACTGGGTCGAGCGCGTGCGGGGGGCCAACGATATCGTCGAGGTCGTGGGCCAGACGGTCCAGTTGCGCCGCGTCGGGCGGAACTGGACCGGACTGTGCCCGTTCCACAAGGAGAAGTCGCCGTCGTTCTCGGTCAACGCCGACCGGCAGTTCTATCACTGCTTCGGGTGCAAGGCCGGGGGGGACGTGTTCCGCTTCATCCAGGAGACCGAGAAGGTCGAGTTCCTGGAGGCGGTCGAGCTGCTCAGCCGGCGGGCCGGGATCCCGGTGCCCGAGCGCCGGGCGGGTGAGCGCGCGGTCCGTACGCCGCTGCTCGAGGCGCTCGATCAGTCCGCGACCGCGTTCCAGCAGTGGCTGGCGGATCCGGAGCGCGGCCGCGCCGCGCGCGAGTACCTCACCGCGCGCGGGATCACCGCCGAGACCATGCGCGCGTTCCGTCTCGGTCTGGCGCCGCAGGGCTGGACTCATCTCTCGGACCGGCTCGGCGCTCGCGTCGGCGAAGACGTCTTGGTCCTGGCCGGCCTGGCGATGCGGCGCGAGGAGCGTTCGGGCGTGTACGACCGTTTCCGCGACCGGCTCATGGTGCCGCTCATCGCCCCGGGCGGCACGGTGGTGGGCTTCGGCGCCCGCGCGCTCGGCGACGAGCAGCCCAAGTACCTGAACTCGCCCGAGACGCCGGTCTATCACAAGGGCGCGTTCCTGTTCGCGCTCGAAGCGGCGCGCAAGAGCGCCGACGAGGCGGGCGAGGTCGTGGTGGTCGAGGGTTACTTCGACGCCATCGCGCTGCATCAGGCGGGCCTCACGCACACCGTGGCGACCTCGGGCACGGCGCTCTCCGCCGACCAGGCCCGACTCCTGCGCCGCGCCGCGCCGCGTGTGGCACTGACCTACGATGGCGACGACGCCGGACGCGAGGCGATGATGCGCTCGCTCGCCGTACTGCTGGCCGAGGGGCTCGACGTGGTCGTCGTGGATCTGCCGCAGGGGGAGGACCCCGACACGCTCGTGCGTTCCGGGGGCGCGGACGCCTGGCGCGCGCGGCGCGCCGCAGCCGCCGATCCGGTCGAGTTCATCCAGCGCCACGTGCTGCGCTCCGGCGCGGCCGCGGGCGCCTTGCCGGGCGACCCGCGCGAGCGCGCGGTGCAGGCGGTCGTTCGGCTGGCGGGCGAGGTGCGCGACCCGATCCGGCTGCGGCTCCTGCTCGAGCGGGCCAGCCAGGTGTTCGGACTTCCCGAGTCGGTGTTGAGCCGGGCGGTAGCGCTGGGCCGGCGCGGGGAGAGCGCCGAGGCGCCGGTGCAGGCGGCGGTGCGCGAGCAGCGGCGCGGCGAGGGCGACCTCGAGCGCAGGCTGCTGCAGTCGCTGATCCTCGCCCCCGATCAGCTCGAGGTGGTGCGCGTCGAAGTGGGACCGGAGGATTTCCGTGACGCCGATTGCGCGGCGCTCGCGGCGTGGCTGTGGAGCGCGAGTCCCGAGTTGCCCGAGGAGGGTCCGGCGGGGGCGCTGGCGCGTGAGCTGGCGGCCACGGGGAATCGCGATTCGGACTGGGCCGCCGAAGCGGTCGGCATCATGCTGCGGATGAAGGAACGGAAGCTGAGAGAGCGGAAGAAGGAGATCCGGCTGGCACTCCAGAGGCACGGCGCCGGATCGGGGATCTCGGACTTGCAGCGCGAGGATCAGGAGATCGCGGAAGCACTGGCGGGGGTGGCGCGCGCGCTTCAGCAGAACACGGGTGCGAAGCGGGAAGAGACCTAGGGGGTTCCATGGCGGTGAGCACCAGTCGGTTGAAGAAGACCAGCGCGAAAGAGGCCCGGGCCAAGGAGGCGGTGGCCAAGCGGCGGCTGCTCGACGAGATCAAGTCGGTGGCGCTGCGGCAGGGCTATCTGACCGAGGATCAGATCGTCTGGCAGCTCGGGGAGGAGATGGAGCCCGAGGTGCAGGTGGATCTCATGGAGGAGATCCATGGGATGTTGAGCCAGATGCGCATCGAGGTCTTCGAGACCGAGGAAGAGGCCCAGGAGCGCATCAAGAAGCTGCGCAAGATCGAGGACAAGAAGCCCTCGGCCGCCGCCAAGGCGGCGCCGCAGCAGCCGGTGCGCTACGACGACCCCGTCCGCATGTACCTGCGCGAGATGGGGCGCGTGCCCCTGCTCACGCGCGAGGGCGAAGTCGAGATCGCTCGCCGCATCGAGGCAGGCGAGCGCCAGGTCCTCTCGGCGCTGTTCCGGGCCGAGCCCGCGGTGCGCGAGATCCGCGGCATGCTCAAGAAGCTCAAGGAGGGTCTGCTCAAGATCGAGGACTTCATCAAGGTGGACGAAAACGCCCTCACCGAGCCGGCGCTCAAGAAAGAGCGCCAGCGCGCGGTCAAGATTCTCGAGCGCGTGTTCGTGCTCCAGAAGCGCTACAACGACCTGCTCGCCCGGCAGGACGCGCGCATGACCGAGAAGCAGCGCCAGAACCTCCAGGCCAACTGGGCCAAGGTCGAGGCCGAGCTCTCGCAGGAGATGAACAAGCTCTCGATCAACCAGCGCATGATCGAAGCCCTGGCCGGACCGGTGAAGGAGCTGGCCCAGCGCGCGCAGGACTGGGACGAAGCGACCACGCGGCTCGAGCAGCGACATGGTCACAGCGTGGACGAGATGGGGAACTTCGCCCGGCGGCTCAAGCAGGGCCCGCGCGAGATGCGCGCTGTCAAGCGCGACTCCGGGCTCCAGCCGGCGCAGATCGCCGAGTTCCACGTCGAACTGAAGACCATCCGGCGCGATGCCAAGGTGCTCGAGGACGAAGCGAACATGTCCAAGGAGCATCTGCTCGAGCTGTTCCGCCAGATCCGGGACGGCGACCGGGCGACCGCTCAGGCCAAGAAGGAGATGATCGAGGCCAACGTGCGCCTCGTTATCTCGATCGCCAAGCGCTACACGAACCGCGGCCTCGAGTTCCTGGACCTCATTCAGGAGGGGAACTCGGGCCTGATGCGCGCGGTGGACAAGTTCGACTACACCAAGGGCTACAAGTTCTCGACCTATGCGACCTGGTGGATCCGTCAGGCCATCACGCGCGCGATCGCCGACCAGGCGCGCACGATCCGCGTGCCGGTCCACATGATCGAGCACATCAACCGGGTGGTGCGCGTCTCGCGCCGGCTGGTGCAGGAGCTGGGCCGCGAGCCGACGCCCGAGGAGATCGCCGAGCGCCTCGAGCTGCCGGTGGACAAGGTCAAGAGCATCATCAAGGCGGCGCAGGAGCCGATCTCGCTCGATCGTCCGATCGGCGAGGACGACGACTCGAACCTGGGCGACTTCATCGAGGACACGAGCGTGGTCTCGCCCGCCCACTCGGCCGCGAGCGCCATGCTGCGCGACGAGGTCAATGACGTGCTGAAGACGCTGACGCCGCGCGAGGCCAAGGTCATCCGACTGCGCTTCGGCCTCACCGATGACGGCGCGCAGCGTACCCTGGAAGAGGTCGGGGCGTTCTTCAATGTGACACGTGAGCGCATCCGACAGATCGAGGCCAAGGCGCTGCGCAAGCTGCGGCACCCGACGCGGAGCCGGAGGCTCAAGGCGTATACCGAGCTGCTGTAGGGGCTACAGCGAAGGGTGGATCGGATCGTCTGGCTCGCTGTGGACAAAGAGAGGGCAATCTCCTTGCGTGACACGCGATACCAGCTACCGCGCCGGTCGGTCGCCCTGTGGTAGCGTCCGACGTCATGAATCCCGCTCCCGGAGCTGATCTGGCCTCGCGGCTGACCGCCGTACTGAGCCCCCTGCCCCAGGTCGAGCTCGCGTACCTGTTCGGGTCCCATGCCAGCGGCCGGGCGCGCGGGGAAAGCGATATCGACCTGGCTGTCCAGGTGGACCCCACGCCCGCCGGCGACGTTCGGGCCACCCTGGCGGAGCTGTTCGACCGGCTGGGGCGAGTCGTGCCAAGCGACCGACTTGATCTCGTGCTGCTGAACGATGCGCCGAGCCTCCTGCGCCACCGGATCCTTGCGACCGGCCGGCTCCTGGTCGAGCGCAGCCCCGTCGCGCGGGTGCGATTCGCCACGCGAACGATCCGCGACTATCAGGACATGCGATGCCGGCGCGAGTTCTTCTACCGAGAACGGGTAAAGCGTCTCAAGGAGGGACGATTCGATGGTGGATCGGGAGATCTTCTCGCGCAGGCTCGACGGGCTGCGCGGCTACTTGGAGAAGCTCCGGGCGTTCCGCGCAACGAGTGAGGAGGAGTTCCGCGCTTCGCCCGCACTGCACGACCTGGCCGAGCGGTACCTGCACCTGGCGATGGAATGTGTCCTCGACCTCGGCAACCACATCATCGCCGAGCAGCGACTACCCACGCCTGAGGCCAACCGCGATACGTTTACACGCCTCGAGGAGGCGGGGGAGCTGTCATCCGAGATCGCTGGACGGTTACGCGCCTGGGCCGGGTTCCGCAACATCCTTGTGCACCAGTATCTCGAGATCGACCACGGCATCGCGTGGCACTCAATCCAGAACGACCTCGCCGACCTCGAGGCGTTTGCAAAGTGGGCAGCCTCAAAGCTGGACTGATGTTCGCGCTATCCCCGCGTCGGGCTGCGCCCGCTTGACACCCCCCGGCGTGGCTGATAGAAACACACGGCTTTTTGGCGCACGGATGCATGCGCGCCCATCGCTGGGCCCATAGCTCAGCGGTCCAGAGCGGCCGGCTCATAACCGGCAAGACCCTGGTTCGAATCCAGGTGGGCCCATGAGTCCCCCAGGCGTCCAACATTCGCGGAGGCCGTGCCCACGCGCGGACCCGACCTCCGGGGGCGGATAGCTCAGCTGGTAGAGCACCAGGATCACAACCTGGGGGTCACAGGTTCGAGCCCTGTTCCGCCCACCATCATCGCCGCCACTCAGCATCGAGCCGGTTGCGCTACCGGCGCGGACCCACTTGCCCCTAAGGGCGGGAGAGGAGCGGATGACGGATCCGACCTTCGACATGCGGGGTTGCCGGCACCACTGGCCGCGACCCCTCGCCCGGCACGGCCTGCGCGCGAACACGCTCGCCGGCCTCCGGGCCACCGCCACCCGCCCGAGCGGGGACGTGCTCACCACGTCCCCGCTTTCTAATTGCGGCCGGTCATGACCGAAGAGCTCCTGACGCTCTGGGCGCTGCGCGAACTCGATGAGAAGCTGGTCACGCTCATGGCCGCGCTCAACCGGTTCCCGGCCCAGAAGCAGGCGGTCGAACACCGGCTGAAGGCCGACCGTGCCCGACTCGATGTGATCAAGAAGGAACTGGGCGAATACCAGCTCAAGCGTCGACAGATCGAGAAGGATATCGAGGCGTTCACGGCCGAGGAGCGCAAATACCAGGGCCAGCTGCCGCTGGTGAAGAAGAACGAGGAATACACCGCGCTGCTGCACGAGATCGCCGGGGCGAAGAAGAAACGCTCCGATCGCGAGACGGATCTCCTCATGGTGATGGACGAGGAGGAACGACGGGCAAGCGAGAAGCCGGCCCTCGAGAAGGCGCTCGCGGCGCTCGAGGCGGAGGCCGCCGGCAAGCTCAAGGCGATCGCCGACGAGGAGGCCGGGGAACGGGCGCGCGTCGCGTCGGTCGAGGCCGGGCGCGCGAACCTGTGCGCGAAGCTGCCGGCCGGCACGCGGAGCCGTTACGAGCGAACGCGCGTCTCGAAGGATGACCGCGCGGTCGTGCCCATCCTGAAGGGGGCCTGCGGCGGCTGCTATCGCAACCAACCGCCCCAGATGTTACAGGAGGCGCGCCGCGGCGATCGCCTCCTGATCTGCGACGGCTGCGGCCGGCTCATGATCTGGCCCCCGGACGCGATCGGCTGAGACCTCCGCCATGAGGCGGCGCCGATCGTGCCAGGGCGGCGGATTACGATGAGCGATCCCGCGCCGCGTCGCGTCCGCGACGACCTGCCGTTCCGCCGCATCGCCGTCGTCCTGTCGGGCGGGGGCGCGCTCGGCGCGTACGAGGTCGGCGTGCTCCGTGTGCTCGAAACCGCGGGCTTCCGTCCCGCGATCCTCGCCGGGGTGTCGGTGGGCGCGATCAACGCGGTGCTGTGGCTCGCGCACGGATGTCGTACCGCGCCGCTCGAGCGCGTGTGGTCGCGGCTGCGCGCCTCATCGGTCGGGATGCGCTGGATCACGCTCATGGTCCGTGCGCTCGGCGCCACGCTCATGGCCCTCGCCGCCATCCAGCTCATCCTCACTC
>JBKJXJ010000503.1:0-3115 GCA_046716125.1 Candidatus Eiseniibacteriota bacterium | reverse complement strand
TTCGACATCAAGTTCCCGCCCGGACCGCCGGCGCGCGCGTCGCACGTCGGCGTGTTCCGTGGCGACCTCTCGCGCCTGCCGCTCCGCGAGGGAAGCTTCGACCTCACCGTGTGCCACTACGTGCTCGAGCACGTCACCGCGCTCTCGCCCTGTTGCGACGAGCTGGCGCGCGTGACGAGGGCCGGCGGCACCCTCTACCTGTCGGTGCCGCGCGCAGCCTCGTTCGACGACCGGCTCTACCGGTTCGCCGGCTACTTCGCCAAGGTCGCGCTCGGCAAGTTCAGCAAGCGCATCGAGCATCAGCAGCGCTTCGATCTGGAGACGATCCTCGCCTTGTTCGAGGCCCGAGGCTTCGAGGTCGAGTCGCTGGCCCGCGTGCCGGCCGGGTTCTCGTGGATGAACGACCCGCGCACCAAACCACTCCAGGGGCCCTTCACCGAGACGGTGGCGTGGCTTCATCGGACGACCGGGATGGATCTCGCGCGCGACGCCAACTTCGTCCTGACCTTCCGCAAGGCGGGGGGGATCGGGAAACGCAGGACGCCTGGGCCGCGTCGGGTCACCCACGTGTGCCGCGACTGCGGCGAGCACAGCGTCCTCGAGCCGCCCGCGCCGACCCCCGGGCGCTGGACCTGCCCGTGGTGCGGGAAGCCGAACCCGCTGGGGCGTGCGCGGTGAGCGCCCTGCGCGTCCTGCACGCGCCGGCCGAGATCGCCGGGCAGGCCTCGGTGCTGGCCCGCGCGCTGCGCGGGCTCGGGGTCGAAGCCCATTCGCTCGCCTACAATCCAGGCTTCCCGCAGTACCAGCCGGACGAGATGCGGCCCTACGACGATCAGCCGCCGCTGCCGCGCTACCTGGGTTATCTCGCGAGCACGCTGCGTAACCTGCGGCGCTGGGATGTGTGCCACTTCCATTTCGGCCGCACGCTCATCCCGCCGCACAACTTCGACCTGCCGCTCCACCGCGCGCTCGGACGGCGGGTGGTGTTCCACTACCACGGCTGCGACGTGCGCGATCGCGCCCACATGCTGGCCACCCACGCGCGAGCGACCTGCAGCGAGTGCGATCCATTCTGCAATCCCGGGCGGCAGAAACGCGTCCTCGCGAGCGCCGGGCGCTTCGCCGACGCCGAGCTGGTCTCGACCCCCGACCTGCTCGAGTCGGCGACGCGGGCACGGCACCTGCCGGTGGCGCTCGACCTCGCCGACTATCCGTTCGCTCCGCCTCGTGGGGCGCCCAGGTTCGTGGTTCACGCGCCGACCAACCGGCTCATCAAGGGCACACGCTACGTCGAAGCCGCGTTCGAGGTCCTGCGTCCGCGCTTCCCCGGCGTGCGCTTCGAGACGGTCGAGCGGAAGCCCTGGAGCGAGCTGCGCGCCATCCTCTCCGAGGCGGATGTCATCGTGGACCAGCTCTTCATGGGCTGGTACGGGATGGTCGCGGTCGAAGCGATGGCACTGGGCAAGCCCGTGCTGTGCTTCATCCGGGATGACTTCGAAGCCCGGCTCACCGATTGCCCCCTGATCCGCTGCACGCGCGAGGATCTCGTCGAGCGGCTCGCCGAGACGCTCTCGGATGCCGCCGACCGGGGCGCGATCGGGGAACGTGGCCGCGCCTACGCCGAGCGCGAGCACGCCGCCCCGGTCATCGCCGGCCGCCTGCTCGACCTCTACCGTTCGCTCGAGCCGGGGGACGTGCGCGCATGAGCGGCGTCCCCGATCGCGGCGCCGCCGCGCCCAGGTCTCCGGTCCGCGAGGCGCTCAAGCATCTCACCGGCGAGTCGCTCATCTACGGCCTCGGCCAGGTCAGCGGTCGCGCGGTCAACCTCCTGCTGGTGCCGATCCTGACCCGCGCGCTGGCGCCCGAGGCATATGGCGTCTCCGATCTCGTGCTCGCCTACTCCCAGACCGCTCTGCTGGTGCTGGTGTTCGGCATGGACGCCTCGCTCGCCCGGCACTTCTACGACGAGCCCGACCGCGAGGCGCGGATCGGCATGATCTCGACCTCGCTGGCGTTCCGGCTCGTGACCGGCACCGTCGCGGCGGTGCTCCTCGGGCTCGTGGTCAGCCCGTTCGCGGCGCCGCTGCTGGCCGGCGACGCCTACCGCAAGTACCTCACGATCGGCGCCCTCACGCTACCGTTCACCCTGCTGACCCTGTTCGCGAACGACGTGCTGCGCGTGACGTTCCAACCATGGAAGTTCATCTCGCTGAACCTGGTCCAGACCCTGACGGTCGGCGGGCTCACCCTCTACCTGGTCCTGGCGCGCGACCTCGGCGTCGTGGGCGTGCTCTACGGGAAGCTCGGGGGCGACGCGCTCACCGCGGCCCTCGGTCTGCTGCTCTGCCGCCACAGCATCGGCTGGCGCTTCCATCGCGCGACGCTGCGCCGGATGCTCGCCTACGGGCTCCCGCTGGTGCCGGTGGCGTTCGCGTACGGTCTCATCGGCGCGGCGGATCGGTTCTTCCTGCAGCGCTCGCATCCGCTTTCCGAGGTGGGGGTGTACGCGGTGGCGATGAAGTTCTTCGCCCTCGCCGGCATGGGCGTCGCCGCGTTCCATCTCGCCTTCACGCCGTTCGCGTACGCGCGCGTGCGCAACCCGGAAGCGCCGCGGCTGTTCGCGCGCGTGTTCTCGCTCTACACCGCGGTCGCCTCCCTCGGGGCCCTGCTGGTGGCGGCGTTCGCGCCCGAGATCGTCGCCGTGCTGGCGCCCGGCGCCTACGCGGCGGCCGCGGTCCCGGCACTGTGGCTCACCTTTGCGGCGGTGGCGCAGGGCGCTTACTATGTCGGCGGTCTTGGCATCGGCCTGTCGCTGCGCACCACGCTGCTCATCTGGACCGTCGCAGGTGCCGCGCTGGTGGCGCTTCTCGCCAACGCGATGCTGACGCCCGCGCTCGGTTCTTCGGGAGCGGCGCTGGCGACGTTCATGGGGTACGCGGTCTCCGCCATCCTCTCGACCATCGTGGCGCAGCGCGTGTATCCGCTTCCGTACCGGAGCGGGAGCATCGTGACGATGTTCACGCTGGCGCTGGTGCTGGCGCTCACGCTCCAGCGCCTCGCTCCCCCGGGTGCCGCGGGCATCGCGGCGAAGCTCGCGGGGGCGGCGGTGTATCTG
>JBKJXJ010000502.1:0-3670 GCA_046716125.1 Candidatus Eiseniibacteriota bacterium | reverse complement strand
CGGCGGCGCGCGCCACCAGCGCCGCGAGCTCGGCCGGCGGGATGAGCTCGAGCCCGCGATCGGCGACGCCTTCGTAGGGTTCGAGCATCGCCGCCGTCCGGGAGCCCAGCGTCCCATCGGCGAACAGCTTGATCGCGCCGATGCGGAACAGGTCGTCGCCGGTGCCGCTGGCGAGCCCGAGGGCGAGGGCGTGATCGAGTCCGCCGTGGTGCAGGTGCATGAGCACCCGCACCCGCGGCCCGACGGCGCGCGTCATGGCGCGCAGCACGCGGTGCTCGACACCGGCTTCGAAGTCATGGACTCCTGTGATGCCCTCGGCGTGGAGCGCGGTGACGGCGTCCTGGACGCGCGCCAGGTCGGCCGCCTCGCCCTCGACTGGCTCGAGCGCGGCGAAGAGGCGCACCGCGTGCTCCCGCATGACGCCGTTCGGCTCCCCCGTGGCGTCGCGCTCGAGCCGCCCGCCCGCCGGATCGGGCGTGGCGCGCGTCACCCCGGCGAGCTTCAGCGCGGCGCTGTTCACCCACAGCGAATGGAAGTCCTTGCTGTGGAGCAGCACCGGCCGCCCGCCGGTCGCGTGGTCGAGCGAGGCGCGGTCGGGCGTTTCGGTCCACCGGTTGGCGTCCCAGCCGCGGCCCACGACGGTCGTCGCGCCCGGATGTCCGGCGAGGTGGTCCGCCACGCGGGCGAGTGCGGCCGCGCGCGAGCCGCAGTCGAAGAGTTCGAGCGCCCCGCGCGAGCGCGCCCACGCGACCAGGTGGATGTGGGCGTCGGTCATGGCCGGGGTCACGGTCCCGCCCCGCGCGTCGAGGGTGACCGTCTCGGGACCGGCGAGCGGGGTGATCGCCTCCGCGCGCCCGACGGCGATGATCCGGCCGCCGGCCACGGCCAGCGCATCGGCGTCCGCCAGCAGGCGGCCGTCGGTCCACACGCGGGCGTCCACGATCACCATCTCGGCACGCGGCCTGATCACGCTCCGGCAGCCTCCACGCGGTTCTCCAGCACACCGACGCCTTCGACCTCGACTTCGATCCGGTCGCCGACCTCGACCGGCGCCACACCGGCCGGCGTGCCGGTGGCGATGACATCGCCGGGCTCCAGCGTCATGATGCTCGAGATGAATCGGATGAGGACGGGGACGGGGAACAGCAGGTCGGCCGTGTTGCCGCCCTGGCGCGGCGTCCCATTGACGCGGCAGGACACCTGGAGTCGGTCGGGGGGTAGCCCCACCGCGACCCAGGGACCGATCGGCGCAAAGGTATCGAAGCCCTTCGCTCGTGTCCATTGACCGTCCTGGCGCTGATAGTTGCGCGCGCTCACGTCGTTGAAACAGGTCAGACCCGCGACGCAGCCCATCGCCTCGGCCTCGGAGACGTTGCGCGCACGCCGCCCGATGACGACGCCCAGCTCCGCTTCGGGATCCATGCGGGTGACCCCGCGCGGATAGACGATCGCCTCGCCGCTCGCGATCACGGCGCTCGCCGGCTTGAGGAACAGGAGCGGCTCCTCCGCGGGCTTCGCGCCCGGCACCCCGGTGGCGCTCTCGGCGATGTGGGCCCGGTAGTTGAGCCCCACGCACACGATCTTGGTCGGCGTCACGGGCGGCAGCAGGCTGACCTGGCCGGAAGGATCGAGCGCGCCGGCCTCGCGGCCGCCCAGCCACGGGGGCGCGGTGAGGCGCACGTAGCCGCCGGGCTCGCGCCGGCCGTGATGGACATCGCCGTTCATGCGGTAGCGGGCGACGTGATGGATCCCGGAGGTCGTCACGGGGCGGACTCTCTCACGGAGCGGGCGGCCGAAAAAGCCGGGTCATGCCGCGCACCGGGGTCGGCCCCTCGCGGCGGCCCGCACGATCGCTGTGGGCGAGGCGGCGCATTTTGACCCCTCGCGCGTCGCCTGCTAGTTTCGATGCCCCATGCCCCGCCGGCCCCGCTTCTCCCCCACGTCCGCTGCCGGCGAGTTGGCCACCCGGATCGAGCGACGCACCGCCCGCCTCGGCGTCATCGGCCTCGGCTATGTCGGCCTCCCGCTCGCGGTCGAGTTCGGCAAGGCGGGCTTCGAGGTCGCGGCGATCGACATCGACAAGTCCCGCGTCGCGCGGCTGCGCGGCGGCCACTCCTACGTCCAGGACGTCCCGGACGCGGACGTCCGGCAGCTGGTGCGAAGCGGCAGGCTTCGGCCGACCACCGACTTCAGCGTGCTCAGGAGGGTGGACACGGTCAACATCTGCGTGCCGACCCCGCTCTCCAAGCAGCGCGATCCCGACGTGTCCTACATCGTCGCCGCGGCGAAGGAGGTCGCGCGCCACGTCCACAAGGGGATGCTGGTGGTGCTCGAGAGCACGACCTATCCCGGGACCACCGAGGAGCTCATCCTGCCACTGCTCCAGGAGTCGGGCATGAAGGTCGGGCGCGACTTCTTCCTTGCCTTCTCGCCCGAGCGCGTGGATCCGGGCAACCCGAAGTTCACCACCCGGAACATCCCGAAAGTGGTGGGCGGCGTGACGCCGGCCTGCACCGAACTCGCCTGCCGGCTCTACGCCCAGCGGCTCGACCGGGTGGTCCCGGTCTCCTCGACGCAGGTGGCGGAAATGGTGAAGCTGCTCGAGAACACGTTCCGAAGCGTCAACATCGCCCTCGTGAACGAGCTCGCGTTGATGTGCGCACGGCTCAAGATCGACGTCTGGGAGGTCATCGAGGCGGCCGGCACCAAGCCGTTCGGATTCATGCCCTTCTATCCCGGTCCCGGCCTCGGCGGCCACTGCATCCCGATCGCTCCCTTTTACCTCTCGTGGAAGGCGCGCTCGGCGGGATTCGAGGCGCGTTTCATCGAACTGGCCGGCCACGTGAACGGGCACATGCCGGAGCACGCTGTCGATCTCGCGGCCGAGAGCCTCAACCGTCGCGGCCTGGCGGTGAAGGGAGCGCGCGTGCTGGTGCTCGGCGTCGCCTACAAGGGCGGCATCGATGACACGCGCGAGAGCCCGTCGCTCGACATCATGACCACGCTCGAGCAGCGGGGAGCCCGGGTCGAGTACAGCGACCCTCATGTGCCGACGCTCCGCTTCGGCGGACGGCTGCTCAAGAGCGTCGCCCTCAGTCCCGCGCGTCTGCGACGATTCGACTGCGTCGTGATCGCCACCGCCCACCGCGAGTTCCGGTACGGCGACGTCGTCCGGTACGCCAGGGGGATCGTGGACACGCGCAACGCCCTCAAGGGCCGGCACTCGCCCAAGATCGTCCGGCTGTAGCGGTGCCGGCGAAGGCCGGTGATGCGACCGCCCCACATCCGGGCGCGACCGTCCTCGTGCCTCTCACAGGGAAGTAGGACAACGCCATTCGCACGCGGTCCTCGAGCGGGGCGTCCGCCATGTCCCGGCACAGGGCCGCCGCGTCGCGGGCTTCCCGGGCGCTGTATCCCAGCTTCCGGAGATACGGAACGACCTCCAGCTCGTGCGCCTGCTCCTCGGCTGCCCGGGCGCGCGCCTCCGCGGCTTCCTGCTCGCGTGCCCGCGCCGCGCGCGCCTTGGCCTCGGCCCGCGCCTCGGCCGCCGCGATCCGCTTGTGCCGCATGAACTCCGCGCCGAACGTCCGCTCCGCCTCGTACTGATTATGGGCACGACAGAGCAAGCGGACGCCGTCCACCGTCGCCTCGCCACCGCGCGCGAACGCCT
>JBKJXJ010000501.1:0-9442 GCA_046716125.1 Candidatus Eiseniibacteriota bacterium | reverse complement strand
CGCGGGAGCGCCGCGGGCGGAGGCTATTCGACCCTCGACGACATGCTGCGGTTCGACCAGGCGCTGCTCGCGAACAAGCTGTGCGCCCCGGGCTGGACGACCTGGGTGACCGGCGGCCCGCCACCCTCCAGCACCCAGGCGGCCGCGGCGGCAGGCGGCAGAGAGAAGCCGGCGTTCGGATTCGCGGGCGGCGCCCCGGGCATCTCGGCCGAGCACACCCACGAGGGTGCGCTCACGCTGATCGTGCTCGGCAACTTCGACGTCCTACACGCAGGCGCTGGTGAGGAGCTTGCGGCAGATCCTGCGACGGATGAAGGACTGACCCTACTCGACGGACCGCGGCGTCGGCTGGAAGTCGGTGACCATCCAGCGGCCGTCGCGTGAGGCGAAACGGACCTTGTAGGCCTCGCGGCGTCCGCGGAAGAACGTCATCTCGGTGGAGGACTCGTCGGCCCCCGGGGCGACCCGCCAAAGCCCCTTCGAGCGTCCCCATTCATATTGGGCGGCGCTGTCGAGCAGCAGCGGATCCGCGACCACCCGCTGCGCCATCTCATGATCGTTCACCGAGAGTGCGGCGATGAGCTGGACGAACGCCTGGTAGGGCGAGGCGGCCGCCTCCTCGCTGACCTTGCGGAATCCGTCGGCCGACCACTCGAATCGCAGCGTGCGGTGGATGTGCGGACAGGTCGGGCATTCATCGAACCCCGACGTGGGCCGGTAGGTGCGCGCCTCGATCCCGGTGCCGCCGCCCGCCTGCACCACGAACTCGACCACGCCGACCCCGCCGAGCGAATCGGGTCCCAGGGTCTGGGCGAGCGTCCAGCGCTTGCCGTCCGGCGGCCGGCGCCAGGCGATCACGACCGGCTGCTGGCCGCGGTTGCTCGCCCGCGAGTAGATGGCGGCCGCCTGACGCAGCGGGGGACCGACCGAGGGGTCCGCGCCGGGGGTCGGATCCGCCGGGCCTGAGGCGAGGTCGAGCAGCCGCAGGCCGCTGCCCTCGACCGGCTGGTGACGCACGACGTCCCCCTCGCGCCAGATGAGATAAGGCCACGAGCCTCCCGCGGGGTCC
Source organism: Candidatus Eiseniibacteriota bacterium (assembly GCA_046716125.1). GTDB lineage: Bacteria > Eisenbacteria > RBG-16-71-46 > RBG-16-71-46 > RBG-16-71-46 > WS-11. Next base: position 8,373 of record JBKJXJ010000501.1, on the reverse strand, counting down.
GACCGGGAGAAGAAGTTCGCGGCGGCGATATCCACGCTTCCGGCCACCTCGGCGCTGAAGCCGCACGAATCGAGGAAGGTGCGCGCGCGATCCGCCAGCCGCCGGTCGGGATGGCGGCGAAGGTCGTCGATGAGCAGCCGCGCGGTCGCGGAAGCCGCCGCGGGGCCATCCTGAGCCTCCCACCGCTCGAGGGCATGACCCACCAGGACCGCGAACGAGTCGGACATCACCGCCAGGCTGGAATCGGCGTCGGGCGGCACGAAGCGCGGCGGCTGGCGGCTGCATGCTCCCAGCGAGAGGAGGACCCCGGTCAGCGCCGCGAACAGCACGACACGCGTGTGTGGCGCGGCGTTCGAAGGAGGACGGCGTCGCACGGCCGACGCACTCACGGTGCGCCTCCTGGACTCCGACTCCCGGGCGTCGAAGGTGCGGAGGGCCGGGAACCCCTGGGATCCCGCGTTCCGCCCGCCGCGCCGCTGTCGGCGGGAGCGCTGGTGCGCGCCGGGCGTGGCTTGAGCCACTCGCGAATGATCCATCGCCCCTCCTTGAGCTCGAAGTGCACGATATACCTCTGGTCCCCTCGCGGACCGTGGTGAAGGAACGCGAGCCAGCGCGGCCAGCGCTCCTCCTCCGCGTACTCGAGTTTCCACGCCTTCGCCTTCTTCCGCGAGCCCCACCCGGCAGCGATCGCCTGGTCCACGAGCGCGGGGTCGCGCAGCAATCGCGCCGCGGCGGCACGATTGCCGTCGGCGAGCTGCCGGATGAACAGACTGAACGTCGAGTATGGAGCCGGCAGGATCCGCAGGTCGTGGAGGCGCATCCCGCCGGCCGTCTCGGTGTAGGTGTGCTCGTGGATGATGGCCGGACAGCTCAGGCACGATTCGAACAATGTGTCGTTTTCCGCGCGCACCCAGGCGACCAGCTCGGCGCGGCCATCGGCATTGATGTCCGTCCACGCGGCCTCTCCCCCGCCCTCCAGCTCCGGCCCGGCGTCGGGATGCTGGACGAGGTTCAGGGCCGACCCCGAGGCGTTCAGCCGGAACAGCGTGAGCCGGATGCGGCCGGTGGCGCTGCGTTCATAGTCGATGACCCCGAGGCTGTAAGGCTGGTCCCGATAGCCGGTCCACCACACCCGCAATGCCGGTCGCATGCCTCCGTAGTACATCGCGCCCTGCATGCGCAGGTCGTCGCCACGATACCAGTAGAAGAAGCCCACCGCCTTCGCCGTGCGGTGATAGGGATTCCGCACCATCATCAGGACGAAGTCGGGGAAGGTGGGGTCCACCTCGATGTCCACATCGAGGCCGAGCGAGTCGATGATCGTGCCGACCGCGTGGGCCTGGAGCAGTCCCGTCTTCCCGAGCGAGCGCACCAGTCGGCGGCCCATCAGGCCGACGCGCTCGTACGCTCGGAAGTTCGCGCCCCCGACCGAATCGCCGGTGTTCGCCCGGAACAGCACCTTGGCCTCGCTCGACCAGCGCTGGAGCGAGTCGGCGGAGGGCGGCACCCAGGGCCGGATCGACTGGGCCCCGGCGCGGACCGTCAGGAAACAAGCCGGTGCGACGGCCAACAGGACGAGCGCGACGGTCCTGCCGAAGCGCGCGGACCGTGGGCGTTCTGCCGTCATGGGACGGGGTGGGATCTCCTCGGCCGGGGCGATGTTCGGTCGGAACGCGAGCAAGCCTACCTGCCGGCCCGTAGCGCGGCAAGCGACGCGGGGGTCGGGGGCGGCCGGTAGACGTACAGCCACATCGTTGCGCGCAACACGGATGTGCCGGATCCTCCACCGTAGTATGACCGGCGCAGGGGAGCGCGGAACAGGTAGCCGAAGCGCCCGCCCAGCCTGCGCGTGGCCTCGATGTGGGCGGTGAGCGTATCGCTCGAGAACCGGATGCGCTCGGGCGTCAGCACGGCCGCGTCCGCGAGCTTCCCGTTCGCCTCGTTCGTGCTCGGTGGGCCGGGGAAGCCGTGTGCGCACCCCGGGAACGCGGCGTTCGCCTCCCAGACACTCGGGCCGGCCACGGCCGGGATGTTGGAAAGGCGCGGCGAGAGATCGATCGCCGCCCCGGTGAGGCGCACCGTGGTATCGAGCGGCGCCAGATTCCATCGGATCGTGCTCACCATCGTCGGCCCCATGACGAGCGAGTCCTCGTTACAGCGCTGGCGCCCCTGACCGCTCGGTTCGACCCAGTTCCAGTCGATGATCGAGATGAGGATCGAGTCGTACGCCGCGTTCACCGGGAACGTCGTGAACCGCCACACCGGGCCGACCAGGCGTTCGCCGGTGGCGCCGTTGATGGCGTGCACCGCCCAGTAGTTGATCCCCTCCTGCCGCCAGCGCGTGCGGGGCACGAACGGCGGCGCCGGCGTGGAGCCTTTCGCGGGGAGTGCGGGGTCGGTCGTCGAGGCGGAATCGGCCCCGGAATGGATCTCGTACGAGATGGGCCCGGCGGAACTCTCGGTGAGCCCGCTCCAGCGGAGCGCGACGAAGGGCGACTGCTCGAGGCGTCCGTCCGACGGCAGCGGCCCGCTCGGGCGGCGGAGGCTGTTCGTGGTGAACTGCCAGGCGTAAATCTGGCCGAGCGTGCTCCCGTCCACGAAGCCGAGCGCCGGGGTCAGCTCGATCGTGTAGGTCTTGCGCAAGCCGAGACGCGCGAGCGGCGCGATGCCGAGCCGCCGTGTCGACGGGTCCCAGCTCAAGGTGGCGGGGAGACGCTGGGTGTCGGCTTTGAAGAACACCGTGCGGTCGCTGACCGTCGCCGTGTCGAGCGCCTCCGCGAACTGCACCCAGATGGCGGTGTCGTAGAGCACTCCGAAGCTGCGCGCGGGCGGGAAGACGGCCTCGACGCGGGACAGCGGCGGCACGACCGGCGGGGCGGTCGGCGGCGCGATCGTGCGTCGCCCGCACGAGAGTGCGAGGGCCGCGACGATCAGGAGCGACACCGCGAAGCGCGCCCTCACCGGATCACCACGAAGCGGCCGGTGGCGTTACCAATCGGCGAGTCCACCGTGTACAGGTAGATCCCTGAAGCGACTTCCTGCCCGTTGCGCGAGACCAGGTTCCACGCCGCCTGCCCCGACCCGCCGCTCCCGTCGTGGTCCAGCGTCGCGACGTGGTCCCCCGCGACCGTCCAGATCCGGATCGTGCACCGGGCCCGCGGCAGCCCCATGAAATCGAGATGCCGTGTCAGCCGATCCCCGTACACCGCGGTTCGATCCCAGTCCGCGGCGGCGCGGAACGGGTTGGGCACCACCCACACACCGAGCGCGTCCGGGCGCCCTTCGGTGCGCGGCGCGACCATCTGCTCGAGGGTCGCGACCAGCGGACTCTCGTAGCGATCGATGCGATCGAACCCGTGGAATGGCGTGCGCGTCTCGACCACGCTCGTCACGACATAGAGGTAGTTGAACCCGTTGAGCGGCTGCGAGTCGACATAGGCGTAGCGCCCGATGGGATAGTGCTTCTGCTCGTACCAGATGCGTTTGTAGTCCAGCGTGCTGTCGGTGATGGTCGAAAGCAGCACCTTGCTGTCGATGCTGTCGTACCCGAACGTGCCGAGCGCCTCCCATTCCTCGCGCGGCGGGATCAGCGATCGCCGGCCGTGCCAGTCCGCCATCCGCCACAGCCGGTAGCCCAGGAACCGGCCCCCGCGCGGCCCGGTCTTGCCGGCGTTCACCAGGATCTCGGGAAGATTGTCCCACTCGATGCGCACGGCGTGGTCGCCGGGAACGACGCGGTAGCTGGGCGACGGCGGCACTGCCAGCAGGTCGAGCCAGCGGACGACGGTCTCGTTGCCGTTCAGTCCGGTGCAGGCATTGCAGTCGGCATCGCTCCAGATGCACGAACCGGCCTGGTAGGTGAGATTCCAGATGAACGGCGGGTCGGAGAGGTCGCTCCCGAACTTGCGCGAGCAGTGCGGGTCGTGCTTGAAGACCAGGCCCGGGGGCGGCTCGACGCAGGCCTCGTGGCCGTTGATACCGGACCTCCCGTTGGTGTACCAGGTGGACTGCGGTCCGGTGTCGTCGGGAATCAGGTTCAGCTCGGTGCCGTTGTGGAGGAACGCCGCGTTCCCGAGCGCGACCGGAAGACTGTCGAGGCTCACCGCGGCCACCAGCGCCACGGCGAAATTGAGACTCTGGCCCGGGGCGAGGGTGTGGAACGGACCGCAGGAGAGAAGCACGACCTGATCCCCGACGTGCGTGTCGGGGCTCTCCGTCCACTCGCCCTTCAGCGCCGCGTATCGGTCGGCGTCCACCAGCGGCTCGCCGCCCGAGTTCGATGGCCGGTCGGCGGCATAGACCGCCACGCGGAAGGTGTCCCGTGCCGGCGCCCGGCCGGCGGAAGGGACCATCCACGACAGCGGGTCGAGCGTGTGGTCGAGCGGCAGCACGGCGAGCACCGGCAGGTCGGGAGTCGGGCTGCCGATCGGCTCGTCCACGACCGCCACGGTGCGCGCGGCCCGGTTGACGCAAGACAATGTGAAGGTCCCGAATCCGTCGGCGAAGATGCGCGAGGTCCCCTTGGGGAACGTTCGGCTGAACGAGGCCCGGGCGATCACGTCGTTGGACGAACTGTTGAGCTGGTCCCGGGTGCGCGAGTCGAGATCCACGTAGAAGCCCAGATACACCTCGCGCAGCGTCGCGCCCCCGTGGTTGGTGATGGTGAACTGGAGCCCGGCGATCCCGTCGTAGCCGGGCCACGACCAGGCGTACGCCTCCTGATGCACCGTCAATCCCAGCGGCCGGTGGTTCTCGCCGCTCCCCTCCTGATACCGGATCGACTCGGGCTGATCGTCGGTGTAGTCCGCGATCAGCATCTGCTGCCCGATGATCCCCAGATCCTCGTCGATCTCGCCGTCGCCGTCGTCGTCCAGGTCGTTGTAGATCTCCTCGTCGATCCTCCCGTCCCCATCATCGTCTTCCAACCGGCCGCCGCCGAACCGGCCGTGCCAGAGCTGGCGCACGGTGTCCGCCGGCGCCACCGTCGGCCGGAACTCCAGCATGGGCCCGCCCGACACTCGCGCCGCCCCGTCCACGTCCAGCGCCCCGACCCACAGCGCCGCGTACCGCATCAGCTCCTGCCCGCTCCCCTTCGGGTACTCGAACGAGGGATCGTACGACAGGTCCGGGAACGGATTGCCGACGAGCCCGGCGTTGGTCACCCGCAGATTGAACTTCCCCGCCACCAGGGCCGGGCCGCGGTCGAAGATGTCCACCCAGCCCCAGGCGGGCTGGGCGGCCGCGAGCGCCACCAGCAGTGCGACGGATCGCAGGGCCCGGTGGGCACGACCGGTCGAGGGACGCCCGGGGGCACGACGGAGCATGGACACTCTCGCGTTGGATGCATGCGGCGACGGCGTTCGGGGGGGCGAGACGCTCCGTCAGGTCGGGGGAAAGGGATGTGATTCTAGCGAAACCGGGAGGGTGCCGTCGAAAATTCGCGACCGGGAGCCCCGGGGGCTTCGGGACCTTTGACCGGCGGCGAAGGCCTCCCTATCGTCGCCGGCATGTGCACGCTGATCGTCGGCCGGGATGTCGTGGCGCCGGGGACCGTGCTGCTCGCGGCCAATCGCGACGAGGACCCGTCGCGCCCTTGCGATCCGCCCGGGGTATTGAACGAGCGCCCGCGGGTGGTGGGCGGCCGGGATCGGCGGGCGGGCGGGACCTGGCTCGCCGTCCGCGAGGAGCGCGCGGTCGTCGCGATCCTCAACCGGCGCGATCGTTCCGGCGAGCCCGCGCCGGCTGCCCCTGACCACCGATCGCGCGGGTCCCTCGTCCTCGAAGTCGCGGCCGCGGACGATTCCGGACCCCCGACCGGCGATGGACTGATCCGTGGCGCGCTCCAGCGCGCGGTCGCGGGCGTGTCGGGAGCGCGATATTCGCCCTGCACCCTGGTGTTCGCCACACCGGAGGCGGGGTGGGTGATGTCGCTCGAGAACGGGGCGCCGCGCTTCGAGCCGCTCGAGACCGGCTGGCACGTCCTCACCCACGCCGACCTCGACGACCCCCACGAGCCCCGCACCGCACGGCTGATGCGCGAGCTGGCCGGATTCAGACCGCGATCCCGCGACGAGGCCGAGCGGCGGCTGGACGACCTTCTGCGCTCGCACGGCGACGACGTCTCGGGCCTGCCGCCCGTCTGCCTGCATCAGGGCCGCATGGTGACCGTGTCGTCCTCAAGCGTCTGGCTCGCCCCCGGCGAAGCACACTACCGCCACGCCGAGGGGCGCCCCTGCGAACACCCGTTCGTGGACCATTCCCACCTGCTGCGCGCGCCCGCGCGCCGAACCGATGCACGGTCGCCCGAAGCCATATAGAATGGTGTTCGTGGGCCCGCGGCGGCTTTGGAGGGAGGTGGACGGGATGGAGACGGGTTTCCCCGAGTGTCGCAAGTGCGAGGACGGGGTGCTGCTCCCGCTCTCGGATTACGGACGCGACGGCGCGCCGATCACCTACAAGGCCTGGGTGTGCAGCAACCCGGCCTGCGGATTCAACGTCCGCATCGACAACGGCGAGATCAGCATCGGGCGTGAGATCGGGCTCTCCACCAAGTAGGCGGCCCGGCCGCACGCCGACACGCGATCCGCACCGAGATCCACCCGGAGGAGCGCTCGTTTGATCAAGGCCATCGTCTTCGACCTCGACAACACGTTGACCGACTTCATGAAGATGAAGTCGGACGCCATCCACGCCGCCGTCGACGGCATGATCGACGCGGGCCTCAACCTGCCGCGCGAAGCGGTGCGCTCGCGCATCGACGCCATCTATCAGGAGCAGGGCCTCGAGTACCAGCGGGTCTTCGACCAGCTGATCGAGAGCGAACTGGGACACATCGATCCCAAGATCCTCGCCTCCGGCATCGTCGCCTACCGCCGCGCCCGCGAATCCGCCCTGGTCCTCTACCCTCACGTGCAGATGACGCTGCTCGAGCTGACCAAGCGCGGCATCCGGCTCGGGGTGGTCTCCGACGCGCCCCGCGCCCAGGTGTGGCTGCGGCTCTGTTCGCTCTCGCTCCAGCACGTGTTCGACGCGGTGGTCACGTTCGAGGACACCGGCGAGCGCAAACCCAGCCCGGCTCCGTTCCGCGAGGTGCTGCGCCGCCTGGGCGCCGGGGCGACCGAGTCGCTCATGATCGGCGACTGGGCCGAGCGCGACGTGGTGGGTGGTCGCAGTCTCGGGATGAAGACCGTGTTCGCCCGCTACGGCGACACCTTCGACACGGGCGACTCCGGGGCGGACTTCGACATCGATGACGTGTTCGAGCTGGTGGCGATCGTCGACCGGCTCAACGAGGGAAGCGGCTACGGAACGGTGCGACGCGTGAACGAGACCCCATCAAAGGAGGACGCATGAGCCAGGGCAAGGTGAAGGCTTCCAAGGTCAAGGTGTACGGCCCGCCCGAGGGGACCGGCGGTCTCGACGGGCAGTTCCACATCTACGTGTTCGATGTCTTCAACCAGACGTTCGCCGCCGACCGGTCATTCGACACGGTCGAAAGGGCGGCCTCGCACCAGCGCCACGCCCAGGAGCGCATCTTCGCCGAGCAGGAAGCCGTTCCCGAGCTGTTCGACCTGCCGTTCATCTCGAGCGATCCCGACCTCGTCGCGCGCGCCGCGCGCGAACCCGCCTACCGCGACCGGCTGGTCAAGGAACTGGGCGCCGAGGCGCGCGGTCGCGCGCGCCGGCACTAGCGGCGCGCACGTGCTCTTCCTGGCCCTGATCGGGCTGCTCGCGGCACCCGCGCCCGACGCGGGCCCCAGGGTCCCCGGCATGCGGCTCCGCCTCGGGATGTCGGAGAGCGCGGTGCTCGCGCTGGGCAGCTTCCCCGAGGTCAAGACGCAGGACGCGGGGACCATGACCGTGCGCCAGGGGATGGGGAGATTCTTCGGGCTGCCGGGCCGGGTCACCTGCTATCTGGACGATGGTCGCCTGGATCACGTCCGGTTCGAGGCCGACAGCGTCTCGCGGCACTCGCAGGAGTATGCGGACGGACAGCTGAGGCGGATGCGCCTCGAGCGCAGGTGCGAGCGGGACGGTCCGGGCGACCGCGTATGCACGTGGGTCGGTCCCAGGGTCAGGGTGAGCACCGAGATGAAGAAGGACGGGCTGACGGCGCGGATCGAAACCTGGCCTCCGCACGTGAAGACCGCCGCGGAGTCGCTGCGGGCGGGGACCGCGCCGCCGGCGCCGTTGACCCGGACCCCGGCCCGGAGCGCGAGCGCGACACCGGACGCGCCGGCGCCTCCGGCGGCCCCCCCGGCTCTCCGAATCGATCCCCCGCGCGCGCCAACGACAACGAGGGTCCCGGTTGTCGCGGCGCGGCCCGATACCGCCGCCCGGAAGCCCCTCGCGGTCATCACGCTGCCCGAGACC
>JBKJXJ010000500.1:0-13902 GCA_046716125.1 Candidatus Eiseniibacteriota bacterium | reverse complement strand
CTGGTGCACCACGTGACCACCGCGGACGGGCTCGACGCGAAGGTCGACGAGCGCGTCCAGGCGCTGCTCGCCGGCGCGCCGCGGGCGCAGGGCCGCATCAAGACGCTCCTCGCGCTGGGGGCCGATGCGGGCTGGGAGGCGTACCGCTCGGCGCTCCCGCGCGTGCTCGCCGAGGTGCGCGCCGGCGACGAGGCGAAGGAAGGGCTGGGCGCGTTCCTCGAGAAGCGGAAACCCAAGTGGGTGGAGAAGTCGTGACTCCGCCCGCCGCCCGCCGCTGATCGGCCCCGCACCTCCACGACGCATGTTCGAACGGGTCCTGATCGCCAACCGCGGCGAGATCGCCTGCCGCATCGCCCGCACGCTGCGCGTGATGGGCATCCGCAGCATCGCGGTGTGCTCCGAGGCCGATCGCGGAGCGCTCCACACGCGGGTCGCCGACGAGGTGCGCGTCATCGGTCCGGCGGAGCCGCGCGCGTCGTATCTCAACATCGAGGCGCTGCTCGCGGCGGCAGGAGCGAGCGGGGCGCAGGCGATCCATCCCGGCTATGGGTTCCTCGCGGAGAACGCGGCGTTCGCGTCGGCCGTCGAGGGGGCGGGGTTGGTGTTCATCGGCCCCACGCCCGAGCAGGTGCGGACGATGGGCGACAAGCGCGCGGCGCGGGCGCTGGCGATCGCGGCGGTTTTGCCGGTCGTGCCGGGGGCCGAGGGCAGCGACACCGCGGCGCTGGTCCGCGAGGCGGAGCGGATCGGTTTCCCGGTCATGGTCAAGGCCGCCTTGGGCGGCGGCGGCAAGGGCATGCGCATCGTCGAGGAACGCGGCGCCCTGGAGGAGTCGCTCGCGAGCGCCGCGCGACTCGCCCGCTCGGCGTTCGGCGACGGCGCGGTCTACCTCGAGAAGCGGCTCGAGCGTGCCCGCCACATCGAGGTGCAGGTGGCCGGCGACGGGAACGGTGAGGCCATCCATCTGTTCGAGCGCGAGTGCTCGCTCCAGCGCCGCCACCAGAAGGTGATCGAGGAGTCGCCCTCGGCGTCGGTGGACGAGGCGCTGCGCGCGCGTCTCACCGGTGCCGCGGTGGCCCTCGCCCGCTCGCTCCGCTATCGGGGATTGGGGACGGTCGAGTTCCTGCTCGCGCCGGACGGCGCGTTCTACTTCCTCGAGATGAACACGCGGCTCCAGGTCGAGCATCCGGTGACCGAGTGCGTGACCGGCCTCGACCTGGTGCGTCTGCAGCTCGAGGTGGCGGCGGAGGGTCGTCTGTCATGCCGGCAGGATGAGGTCCGCTGCTCCGGCCATGCCGTCGAGGCGCGCATCTATGCCGAGGACGCCGCGCGTGACTTCCTGCCCCAGGCCGGCACGGCTCTCAAGGTGCGCTGGCCCGAAGGCGCCGACGTGCGCGTGGACGCCGGGATCGAATCGGGAGACGGGGTCACCATCCACTACGACCCCATCCTCGCCAAGGTGATCGTGAAGGGCGAGACGCGCGACCGCGCGTTCGAGCGACTGGCGCTCGCGCTCGACGAGTCGGTCATCCACGGGGTGACGACCAATCTGACTTTCTTGAGAGCACTCGCCCGCGCTCCTGATGTGCTTCAGGCCGGGGTGGACACCGAGTGGATCGAGCGTGAGTTCCTGGCCGGCTTCGCCAGCCTCGCGACCGCGCCGGTCCCCGAGCTGGCACTGGCGGCGGCGGCGATCGGCGAGATGCTCGGGATGAACGGGTCGGCGGCGGCGCGCAAGGGAGCGCCGCGACGGGCGAACGTGTTCGCCACACTCGGACGCTGGCGCCATCCGGGGCTCGACTGATGCGGAGCCACTGGCGCGACGGCGACCGCGTGCGCGTGGTCGAGGTGAAGTCGGAGGGCGGTGGGCGCTTTCGCGTGAGCGTGGACGGCGCGCCGTTCGAGGTCACGGCCGAGCGTCTCGGGGAGGGCAGGCTGAGCCTCACGACCGAGCAGGGCATCACCCTCGCCGAGCTGACCGCGGCCGGTGCACGACGGTTCGTCCGTCTCGGCACGCTCGACTTCGTCCTGGAACGCGAGGCCGGCGGGGTCGGCACGCGGCAGGGGCGGGGTCCGCGCGGGCAGGGCGGCGGTCTCGAGGCGCCGATGCCCGGCGTGGTGACGCGGGTGATGGTCTCGGCGGGCGATCAGGTCGAGAAGGGCCAGCCGCTCCTGGCACTCGAGGCGATGAAGATGGAGCACCTGATCCGCGCCCCACGCGATGGCAGGATCAGGAGCGTCGCCGCGACCGTGGGTCAGATGGTGAGCGGTGGGGTCCCGCTCGTGGAGCTGGACGAGGAGACGGGATGAACGCGGGCCGACGCCCCCGCGCGGCGCGAGCGGCGGCGACCCCCACGCTACCCTGGCTCGAGATCGCGATCGTCCTCGCGTGCGTCGCGCTCGCGGTCTGGACACAGCGGCGGGCGCTCGGCGGGTTCTTCTCGCTCGACGATCTGGTCATCATCGAGGAGGTGCGCGGCCTGCGCGAGGCCACGCCCGGGCTATGGCGCCTGCTGTCGCGCTACCTCTACTTCGGCGCCGCCGTGCCGCTCTTCGGGTCGAATCCGTTCCCCTATCACGCGGTGAGCGTGCTGCTTCATGGCGCGAACGTCGCCCTGCTCTATCTGTTCGTGCGCCGCCGCTCGGGTAGTCTGCTTGCCGCAGCGGTGGCTGCCGGCCTCTTCGGGACCTCGCGGCTGCACATGACCGCGGTCGGGTCGGCGGCCACGATCGGCGAGCCGCTCGCCCTCGGCCTCACGCTCGGCGCCCTCATGCTCCATGATGTCAGGCGCATCGCGGCGCCCGTGCTCTTCCTCGGCGCCCTGCTGAGCAAGGAGAGCGTCGTCCTCCTCCCTGCGGTGCTCCTCCTGCCGCGCCCCGGCGGCGGCCCGCTGCGGCAGCGTGTGTCGAAGGCGGCGCCGCTGCTGGCGACGGGCGCGCTGTTCGCCGTCGCGCTCATGATGTCCGGGGCGGGCGCGACCCATCTGGGCGGCGAGGCCTACGCCCGGGCCTACGGCACCAATCTGTTCCTGAATCTCATGACCTACTCGAAGTGGGTCGTGGATCTCGCCGACGCCTTCCCGGGGCAGGTGAGCGCGATCGCCGAGCGCGCGTGGCCCATCGGTCTGGCGGCGACCGCGTGTCTCGTCGGTCTCTCGATGGTCGCGCGGCGCGCGGCCATGCCGCCGCTGTTCGGCGCGGCGTGGTGGCTGCTCGCGTTGATCCCGGTGTTGCCGCTCCTCCATCACAGCTACCTCTATTACCTCTATGTCCCCTTCGCCGGGATGGCGATGGCGGTCGCCGGCGGGGTGGGCTGGGTCGAGCAGGCGGTGAAGGCGCGCCGCAGGAGCGTCATGCCCGCGATCGTCCGTGTGGCCGCCGTGGCGCTCGTCGTCGCTCACGCGCTCCATGCCGACCGGTCGCTGGCGGAGCGTTACGCGGCGCGCATGAGCGGGACCGGCATCCCGCTCGATCCCGATCTGCGCAAGAGCGAGGTGGCGCGCCAGGCGTCGGTCACGGTGGAGCGGACGCTCGGCGGACGCCATGGGCGGGTCGCGTTCCTGGTGCCGGCCGGGCTCGAGGAGGTCTTCAGCGCGACGACCGGCGAGCGAAAGCAGGCCGCCTCCGACCCGGGCGGTTACACGCTGCTCGGCGGAGCGCTGGATGAGGGGCGCGGTCTGCGTGCGCTCCACCCCAACGTGGACTCGGTCGTGTTCCTGCGGGACTGGAGAGCGGGCTATGGCGACTTCGAGATGTTCTCCCAGAGCCGGGACGGCACGGTCCACGCGCTTGGCATCGGTGCCGACGGCTATGCCGCCGCCGGCGCCGCCATGCTCGCGGGCGGCGTCGCCGGGCCCGCGCGCCGGTTGCTCGCCGGAGCGATCTCCGAGTTCCCGGACCACGCCCCGCTCCGCTATCAGGTCGCGCGCGGGTACTACCTGGCGGGCGACACCGTGGCGATGCGTCGGGAGCTGGACGAGCTGGTGCGCCGGGCGCCCGGTCACCCGCTCGCGGCCCGCGTCCGGGCGAGCCTCCCGGGGGCGGGCGCCGGGAAGTGAGGCGCCACGAAGGATCTACAAGCACTGAATCCCGGGCGGGGGATGGCCGATAATCCCGCCAGCACACGTCACGCCGAGGGCCGCCAGGATTGACCCGCGCCGAAACCGTGTGCTACGGTGCCGCTATCGCGTGGACCGGCAGGCATCGCGGGTTTCGACATCCAGGGTCCACGGGCGAAGGAAGCTTCTGGACACCCAAAGGTTGATACGACCGACCTACGATTTGCACGACGCCACCACGACTCTTGACCTGGCCCTTCTCCGGGGCGCACGGGTCAGGAGTTTTGCGTTTTACCTGGTCGCGAGGATCCCGACGTGATCGCACGCAAGTTCCCGATCGAGCACCTGGACGCCCTGACGCTTCTGGGGCGCAATGACGCCAATCTTCGCCACATCGAGCGCGCGGTGGCGGTTCGCATCACGCTGCGCGACGGGACCATCACGGTCTCGGGCGAGGCGGACGCGGTGACCTCCGCAGCGGGCGCATTGAAGCAGCTGGTCGAGCTCGCGGAACGCGGCAAGGTGGTCGAGGAGGCCGACGTCGCCACCGCGCTTGGAATGTCGCGTCGCAACGGCGACTCCGGCGCCAGCCTGGCCGAAACCTACCAGGGCGCTCCGGGTTACTCCTTCGACCGCAAGACCGTGCGCGCGCGCACGCCGATGCAGGCCGAATATCTCAAGTCGCTCGAGGAGCACGACGTGGTGTTCGCGATCGGTCCGGCCGGCACCGGCAAGACCTACCTCGCCGTCGCGGCGGCGGTCCAGGCGCTGCGCCAGAAGAAGGTGGATCGCATCGTGCTCGTGCGCCCCGCGGTCGAGGCGGGGGAGAGCCTCGGCTTCCTGCCGGGCGACATGCAGGAGAAGGTGGATCCCTATCTCCGGCCGATGTACGACGCGCTCGCCGATCTCATGTCATACGACAAGATGCGGCGCTACATCGAGCTGGGCGTCATCGAGATCGCGCCGCTCGCGTTCATGCGCGGGCGGACGCTGCACAACTCGTACGTCATCCTCGACGAGGCGCAGAACACGACCGTGCGGCAGATGAAGATGTTCCTCACCCGCCTGGGCGAGAACTCGCGCTGCGTCATCACCGGCGACATCACCCAGATCGACCTCAGGGACCCGGACAGCTCGGGCCTGGTGCGCATCCAGCAGATCCTCGGGCACGTCGCCGACATCAAGTTCATCTACTTCCACCCGGAGGACGTCGTGCGCCACCGCCTGGTGCGCGACATCATTCGCGCGTTCGACGACTATCACTCCCGTCAGAAGGGTCGGACCGAGGACGGGGTCGGGGTCAGTCTCGACCCGGACGCCCCGCCCGCGCCCGCCGCGGACCCCGGACCGTCGTCCGGGTCCGGCGCCAACGGCGGCACGTCGACGTCCCAGGAGCCGGGCTGACCGTCCAGCGGACCGCCGCCCGTGAACTTGCTGGTTCGGGGCCGGCGGCTTTGAGGCCGCGCCCATGACCGTTTCCGACCCGACGACCCGCCCCGCGCTGCCTGACCGCGCCCGCAGCTTCCGGTGGGGTCACTACGCGGTCCGCACGCTGCTGGTCGCATCGCTGCTCGCGCTCGCGGTGTTGCTCCCGAGCCATCCCAGGGTCGAGGAGAAGTACCGCTACCGGATCGGCGACATCGCGCGCGAGCGCGTCGTCGCGCCCTACGACTTCCGGGTGCAGAAGGACGAAGCGACGCTGCGCCGCGAGCAGCAGGAAGCCGCCGCCGCGGTGCCACCGGTGATGGTCGTGGACGCACGGGTGACGTCCGAGACGCTCGACCGCCTGGCGCAGTTCCAGGAGAAGGTGCTCCGGCTGGTGCTCGAGCCCGCGCTCCAGCCGCAGGAGCGGGTGACACGGCTGCAGGGTCTCGGCGTGTCGCTCTCGGACGCAAGCGCCCAGGCTCTCGCGGCGCCGGGCCGCGCCCGTCGGGTGTTGCGCGACCTCGGCGGCTGGCTCCAGGACCTTGCCAAAACCGGTGTGACGCCCGAGAAGCAGAACGGACTGTTCCAGGGATATCGGACCCTCGCGCTGCGTGAGGGCGAGACCGAACAACCCCGCTCGACGAATCTCCTGTACGACCGCCGCGAAGGATTGGTCCTGATCGAGCGGCGCGCCCGCGAGGCTTACCCCGACGATCCCGCCGGCGTGACCCTGGCCGTCGAGCTGGCGGCCCCGTTCGTCCAGCCCAACGTGCTCTACGACCGCGCCGAGACCGAGTGGCGCCGCGTCCAGGCCCAGGGGGCGGTGCGGACCATGCTGGGCTCGGTCCAGAAGGATGAGCTGATCGTCGACGCGAACCAGCGCATCGAGCGCGACGCGCTGCTCAAGCTGGTCTCGCTCCGCGACCTCGAATCCGCCCAGCGGGAGCGCGGCGAGATCCTCGCCCCGCCCGCCGCGCGCATGGTCCTGATGCTGCTATTCATCGCCATGTTCGCGATCTATCTGCGACTCGAGCTGCCCCAGGTATTCCGCGACAACGCGATGCTGGCGATGTTCACCATCCTCACCGCGGTCGTGATCGGCGCCACCGAGGTGCTGGTCGGCGTGTTGAGCCTGTCGGAGTTCACCGTCCCGCTCGCCCTCGCTCCACTGGTCGTGGCCTCGCTCATGGAGAAACGTCCGGCGCTCGTCTTCACCCTCGTACTCGCCGTGGCGACCACCGCGATCATGGAGCTGAAGGCGCCGTTCGTGCCGGTCGCGGTGATGGGCGGCGTCACCGCGGTCTATTCGGTCTCGAGGCTGCGGCATCGCTGGCACTTCCTGCGCGCCAATCTGGTCATCGCGGTGGCCATCCTGGCCACGATCGTGGCGTGGGACCTGTCTCGCGCGACGCCGCTCGACGTCCTGCTGCGGGATCTCATGTGGGGGGCGCTCAACAGCTTCCTCGCGATCGCGCTCGCGTTCCTGCTCATGCCGGTGGTGGAGCAGGGGCTCGGGCTCACGTCCGACATCACCCTGCTCGAGTTGTCCGACCTCAATCGGCCGCTCCTGCGCCGGCTCCAGCTGGAAGCGCCCGGGACCTACCACCACAGCATGGTGGTCGGGAGCCTGACCGAGCGTGCCGCCGAAGCGATCGGCGCCAACTCACTGCTGGCACGGGTCGCGGCCTACTACCACGACATCGGCAAGCTCTCGAAGCCCGAGTACTACGCCGAGAACGAGCACGCGGCCGGGCGGAGCCGGCACGAGCACCTCACGCCCAGCATGAGCGCGCTGGTCGTGCGCTCGCACATCACCGAAGGGCTCGAGATGGCGCGACGCGAGCGGCTGCCGCGCGCGGTGCGCAACGCCATCCCCGAGCACCACGGCACCATGGTGATGGCATTCTTCTACGACAAGGCGTTGCAGATCGATCCCACCGTTCGCCGCGAGGACTACTGCTACCCGGGCCCGAGGCCGCGGTCGAAGGAGACGGCGATTTTAATGTTGGCCGACGGCGTCGAGGGCGCCTCGCGCGCGCTCCAGGAGCCGACCCCGAGCCGCATCCGCGGCCTCGTGACGCGCATCGTCGACCAGCGGGTCCAGGACGGGCAGCTCGACGAGTGCGGTCTCACGCTCGCCGAGGTGGCGCGCATCCGCGAAGCGTTCATCCCGGTCCTCACCGCCATCTTCCACGTGCGCGCGCCCTATCCCACGTTCACCGAGGACAGGCGCCGCGGCCGGGCCGATGCCGACCTCCGCAAAGAGAGCAGCTGAGCCTGCGGGCGTGACCGCGCCGCTCGCCGCGCTGGTGCGCGCGGCGCTGGCGGGCGAAGGCCGGCGCCCGGGCGAGCTCGGCATCGTGCTGACCGGCGACGCGCCCGTGCGCGAGCTCAACCGGCGCTGGCGCGGCCTCGATCGCGCGACCGACGTGCTCTCGTTCGGCTACGACGACAAACCCGGCACGATCGTGAACGGCGACCTGATCGTATCCATGGATCGGGTCGCCGAGCAGGCGGTGCGCTTCCGGGTGACGCGCGGGCGCGAGCTCGCGCGCCTCATCATCCACGGCGCGCTCCACCTCGCGGGCCTCGATCACAAGACCCCGGCGCAGCGCCGACACATGCGCGCATGCGAAGAGCGGGTGATGGAGTCAGGGGCCGCCGAGGTGCGGACGCTCGAGCGCGTGCTCGACGGCCGGCCGCGGGCGGCGACACTCCGCCCAGGGCCGAAGCGCGGCAGCCGAGGCGTGCGGCCGGGCCCCCGATCCGCGACCAAGGGGTGACGAGGGATCAACCGAGCCAGGCGCTGCGGCTTGTTCAGTTCCTCCGTCGGATATCTGTCGGGCGCCTCGCCATGACAGTAGCCAACGTCCTTCCAAGCGCTTCTCCCCGTAACTCGTCATCAACGGCGATGATCTTACCCTCCGGGTCGATCAAGATCGGCCTTGGAATCCCCGCGATCTCGAACGCCTCAGCGCTTTCGCCTGCGAATCCTTGTGGCTCGAATGCGGATAGCCACGGAAATGCCCACCTGGCGCCGCGCAATCGCCTGATGCTGTCCCGTTTCTCGTCGAATGAAACGCTCAGGATGACCAGGCCCTGGTTTCGGAACTGCTCGTGGGCGCGGCGCAGGTACGGCAGCTCGGCGACGCAGGGCCCGCACCACGTGGCCCAAAAGTCGATCAGGAGGTACTTGCCACGGAACTCAGCGGCGCGGTAGATGCGCGTCGAATCATCCAGGGCCCCGAACGCGAAGTCAGGAGCGGCATTCCCCGCGACGATGGCCCGATTCGGGGCAAACTGCTTGCGGGATTGCGTGGCCAGGAAGTGCTGGGGGAACTCGCTGGTCATCCGCGTGTAGTAGCGGCCGGCGCGCTGAAGGTCCCCGGCCCGGTGTGCCTTGTCGAGGAGATCGTAGAGGAACCCCGCCCGGACGCTGGAGTCCTGGTGAGCCTCGACAACCCTCTCTGCATACTCCCGCTCCGCGAGTGAGTCCCTTGCGGCTCGTGTGATCGCACGAAACGTGTTCCCCGGCCCGCCCCACACGAGTGACCAGAGCGGGGAGTCCGGTGGTAGCTCCGTCAGGATGCGCCGAGCAAAAGCGGAGTCGATGTCCCCCGGCGCCAATTGGACGCATGACAACAGGAGAAAGCCTCGCACCATCGGATCGCGCTCACGATCGAGCTGGGCGGTGAGGTCCTTCAAGTCAGGGGTTGCATTCCAAACGAACCGTTCCGGTGCACCGCCGCTGGCTCCGAAGGCCAGGTATGCGTCTGTCCTGCGCTGACCGCGCCGTTGGGCGTCCTGGTGGATGGTGACTATCCGGCCGGACTTCTCCAGCGAATCGACAAACTTGCAGGAAGGAGGAGTCGTCCCACGCGGCAGGTCCGTGGGATCAAGGACGATCAGGGTGGTCCAATGTTTGGTCTTCAGGACAGAGACAAAGCTGCTACTACGACCCCCGATGAGTGGACGTGTGCGATCGACCACAAAGGTGTCCGCTTGTGTCCCGCACAAAGGGTAGTCGTGGGCCTGGACGCCGAGCAGCAGGTATCGAAGCGAATCCTTCTCGTACGCCACGGTGGCGACGAGGGTGCCGTCCGGTCGGCGGGCCATTGGGATGGCGCCTTCGGTCGCAAAGTCGTTGAAATCACCGATGACGCGAACACTGTCGAGCGAAGCGACGTAGTCGGCGGTACCCAGTCGGAACTCAACTTCAAGAGTGCCCGGACGCTCGAGGAGGAGGGGAAGGAACCATGTCTTGTGATGTACACCGGCCAAGACGAGGAAATAACCACCTGGGCGGGGAAACACGGCCGTGAAGCTTCCGTCCTGGTGGACGGGCGGCCGAGTTCCACTCGTTCCGGGCCCATAAGTTCTTATGAAGGCGCTCCGCATCGGTTTCCCATCGTGACCGAGCACGCGACCAATGACTCTGCAGGAGTCCTGGCCAGCGGCTGAGGAAAACCACAAGAGCAGCACGGCGCAAACGGTCAGAGCGATCACGTGACGCCTCTCCCGGCAGATCTCACGATGACCGCCCCCGCAAAGGCAGGGGGTCATCGGCTTCCGTCCGCGGGAGCGTCGCACCGCAGCAGCCGAAGTCAAGCTTGGAGTGGGCCAGCCGGCCGCTACTCGCTCCGCAGCCCGGGAGCTCGAGCTGGCGGCGCGAAACGCGACTGAGCCGGCCAGGGCGCTCGCGCGGGCCCGGGCCACCGTGTTCTAATGCCCCGGCGCGCCGGTGCGCGCACCCGAACGCCGCGATGTCGGCGACTGCCTGCCCCGGGGAGGTCGCATGACGGATCCACAGGCTCACGTCGCCGAGCCCACGATGCTCGACGATCTGCTCGAAGCCTGGCCCCTGCTCGATGCCGAGGAGCGCCTCTCCGGATTCCTGGCGTTGGATCGCAGCGAGGCCGACGAGTTCTTCCTCGCGAGGAGCAGCCGTGACCAGGCCGGCCTGCTGCTGGTCATGGCGCCCGCGCAGGCGCGTTCGTGGCTGCGGCTGCTCGCTCCGGACGACGCCGCCGATCTGATCCAACACGTCCCGCCCGGGCAACGCGAGGCGTTCCTGTCGCTGCTCGACGATGCGACCCGCCGGGAAGTGAGCGGTCTGCTCGCCTACGCGGAGGACGAGGCCGGCGGCCTCATGAATCCCCGCTACGCGCGCCTGCGGCCGGAGATGAGCATGGACGAGGCGATCGCCTACCTGCGCCGCCAGGCACGCGATCAGACCCAGACGCTCCCCTACAGCTACGCGCTCGATGCCGATGAGCGGCTGGTCGGCATCGTCTCCTACCGCCAGCTCTTCACCGCGGCGTCCGCGGACCGGGTCGAACAGGTCATGTCCACCGCACCGATCACGGTCGCGCCCGACACCGACCAGGAGGAGATCGCCCGCCTGATCGCCCGCCATCGCCTGGCGGCCATCCCGGTCGTGGACGCTGCCGGGCGGATGCAGGGCGTGGTGACCGCCGACGACATCGTCGAGGTCGAGCGCGAGGAGGCCACCGAGGACATCCAGAAGATGGGCGGCACCGCAGCCCTGGAGGCGCCCTACTTCGACACCGGCCTGATGCGGATGATCCGCAAGCGGGCCGGCTGGCTGTCGGTGCTGTTCCTGGGTGAGACGCTCACCGCGACCGCGATGGGCCGGTTCGAAGCGGATATCCACCGGGCCGTGGTGCTCGCGATGTTCGTACCGCTGGTGATCTCGAGCGGAGGAAACTCCGGGTCGCAGGCGACCACGCTGGTCATCCGCGCGATGGCCCTGGGCGAGGTGCGGCTGCGGGACTGGTGGCGCGTGATCCACCGCGAGTTCCGCTCCGGGCTGGGGCTGGGACTGGTGCTCGGGGCGCTGGGCGCGGGCGGCATCCTGCTCTCGCAGGCGGTGATGCATCCCTACGCCGATGCCGTCGCCGCCCCGCTCGCCCTCACGGTCGGGATGAGCCTCCTCGGCGTGGTGCTGTGGGGCACGATCGTCGGCTCGATGCTCCCGTTCATCATGAGGCGTCTGGGCTTCGATCCGGCGATCGCCTCGGCGCCGTTCGTCGCCACGCTGGTGGACGTGACCGGGCTGGTGATCTACTTCACCACCGCGCAGATCCTGCTGCGGGGCGTGCTGCTGTAACCGCGCCCGCAGCGGACCTCGGAACGGCGTGGAGTCGATCCGAAGCCGCCATTTATAGGTACTTGAGCTGTTTATAGCGCATCTTGCTATAACTCCCACAGAATGCTATAAACGCGCTCGTGGACCCGCTGCGCAACCCCTACTCGCCGGGTGCCGGCTCCAAGCCGCCAGCCCTGACCGGACGCGATGCCGAACTCCAGGCGTTCCGCGTACTGCTCGCCCGTCTGCGACGGGGCGCTAGCGAGAAGAGCATGCTTGTCACCGGGTTGCGAGGTGTGGGCAAGACGGTCCTCCTGAACGCCTTTCGCGATGTGGCTCAAAGCGAGGCATTCCGCACCACCGACGTCACGGAGATCACCCACGACACCGACTTCCGGCGCACGATGGCGCAGCTCTCCCGACGCACATTGCTCGGACTCGACCCCATCGAGAATCTGAAGGACAAAGTCCTGGACGCGGCGCGCGTGTTCAAGGCATTCACCGTGAAGCTGCCTGGTGAACTCGAAATAGAGGTGGACGTGAAGGCGCTCCGCGGCCACGGGGACACAGGCAATCTCAGCGAGGACCTCTCGGACCTCTTCGTCGCGCTTGGAGAGGCGGCCCGCGCACGAAACACCGGCATCGTCTTCCTGCTCGACGAGGTGCAATTCCTTTCAAGGGCAGATCTCGAGGCACTGATCGCTGCCCTGCACCGGACTACCCAGCGCGGACTTCCGTTCACGCTTGTTGGAGCCGGATTGCCCCAACTGCCCAAGCTGGCCGGCGAGGCGAAGTCATATGCGGAGCGGCTATTCAACTTTCCGCGAATAGGCCCACTCGACCGCGAAGCAGCACGCGAGGCGCTGGAGCGTCCCGCGCACGAACAGGGGGGAGCCTTCGAGTCCGGCGCCACGGACTTCGTGCTCGACTACACCGGGGGCTATCCCTACTTCCTGCAGGAGTACGGCAAGCACCTGTGGAATCTTGCGGCCGGGCCCGCCATTACTCGCGCGGATGCAGCGGCCGCCAAGAGTGAGGTGCAGCGCCAGCTCGACGACGGCTTCTTCCGCGTACGCATCGGCAGGACCACCCAGGCGGAGCGCAACTACCTCTCCGCCATGGCCGCCCTCGGTGTTGGCCCGTACCGTTCCGGGGACATCGCCGAGCAGTTGCGAAGGCCCACCACGGCGCTGTCCCCCGCGCGCAACACGCTCATCAACAAGGGTCTGATCTACAGCCCGTCGCATGGGCTCACAGACTTCACGGTGCCTCAGTTCGACGACTTCGTGCGGCGAGTGCATCCGTTCGGGACCGACAAGGGCTGAGGTTCGGTCGCCATCCGGAAGGAAGGTGCGCTGATCCGCATAGGGCCCCGGTCCCAATTGACCCGCGCACCCGTCATCGGCGAGTCTCCGCCCGGCACCCTCCCGTCGCACGCCATTCCCCTCGCGGAGACAGCGATCCCACGCCATGAGCAAGCCCCGGACCAACGGCCCCAGCTTCTGGGGCCAACTGCGCAACTATCTGCTCACCGGCCTGCTGGTGCTGGCGCCGTCGGCGCTCACGCTGTGGGTGTTCTACCGGCTGCTCAACTACGTCGACAACATCCTGGGACGCTACCTGCGCTTCCCGGCGCTGGACTATCACCGCATCCCGGGCATCGGGCTGGTCGCGACCCTGTTGTTGCTCATCCTGGTGGGATGGATCGCCTCGTGGATCGGCGCGCGCCCGGCGCTGCGGCTGTGGGACCACCTGTTGACCCGAATTCCGGGCATCGGTATTTTGTACGGCTCGACCAAGTCACTGGGCGAGGCGTTCTTCACCAAGGAACCGCGCGTCTTCCAGAAGGTGGTGCTGGTGCCCTGGCCGCGCGTCGGCATGTGGCGCATCGGGTTCATCACCGGGCGGGCCAGCAAGGAGATCCGCAGCCGCCTGCCGGAAGACGTCGAAGTGGTATACGTCCCGCACACGCCGAACCCCGCCTCGGGCTTCGTGCACTATGTGCTGAAGTCGGACGTCATCTACCTGGACTGGCCGGTGGAAGACGGACTCAAGGTGGTCATCTCGGGCGGCGTGGTCCAGCCCGGCACGGTCTCCGAGTAACGGTGACACCGTTCCGATGCAGCTCGCCGGCCTGGTCCCCGGCCGCGACGCGACCCGTGGAGTAGCCCCGATGGCCCTCGTGCGATGTGAAGGGATCGTGCTCAAGACCCACGCATTGGGGGACACGAGCCTGATCGTGGTGACCTATTCGCGCGAACATGGGCTGCTCAAGCTCGTGGCCAAGGCGGCGCGCCGCACGCCGAGCCG
>JBKJXJ010000499.1:0-5096 GCA_046716125.1 Candidatus Eiseniibacteriota bacterium | reverse complement strand
GGACGGCGACGCCGCGCACGCTGACCGTGACGCATCCCCCGGGCTTCGCGCTCAGCGACTCGACCATGCTGGTGAACGTCTCGACCGGCGGGTCCCCGCTCGCGGGGGCCAGGGTGACGCTCGACAAGCCGGGCGACGACTATCGGAGCGCGACCACCGATGGCGCGGGCAACGCGCTCGTGGAGTTCCGGCCGGGCTCGATCGGGACGTTCTACGTGACCGTGACCGGGTTCGACTGCCGGCCGGTCCAGGACACGCTGTCGGTCGGCGCGGCGGCGGCGGCTGTGCTGGCGGATCAGGGGACGCCGGTCATCGACGACGACGGGTTCAACGGCACCGCGGGCAACGCGAACATGGCGCTGGACGCCGGCGAGACCATCGATCTCCAGATCCCGATCATCAACCGGGGCGGGT
Organism: Candidatus Eiseniibacteriota bacterium; assembly: GCA_046716125.1. GTDB lineage: Bacteria > Eisenbacteria > RBG-16-71-46 > RBG-16-71-46 > RBG-16-71-46 > WS-11. The sequence goes on along the minus strand of JBKJXJ010000499.1, from coordinate 4,682 downwards.
CGACCTCGACCGGCGTGAACGGCGTGCTCTCGACCACCGACGGGCTGGTCTCGATCACGGATCCCGATGTCGGCTATGGGACCCTGGCGCCGTCGGCCACATCGATCGGCACGAGCGCGTTCCGGCTCAGCGTCCCCTACACCTGCCCGGACCAGCGTGAGATCCCGCTGAAGCTCGACCTCGTGGACCTCCAGGGTCGTCATTTCGTCCACCGGCTCTCGCTCACGGTTCGCTCGCCCGAGCCCCGCCACTTCGCGCACTCGATCACGGACGTGCCGGGGAACGGCAACGGCGTCCCGGAGGCCGGTGAGACGGTCACGATGGTGGTCACGATGCGGAACATCGGGACCGGGTCGGCGACCGGGGTGAGCGCGAAGCTGCGGAACTACGACGGCCTCGCCGCCGTGACCGACAGCACCGCGTCCTTCGGCGCCCTCGCGCCCGGACAGGAAGCGCCGGGCGATGCGCTCGTCTACACGGTCGGCACCACGGCGGCCAAGCTCGAGCTGAGGATCTCGAATGCCTCCGGACTGCTCTCGACCCAGACCCTCGACCTGGTGCGGCCGGCCACGCCGATCGCCCTCGTGGCGACGGGAAGCCAGACCTCGATCACGCTCCACTGGGCGCGAAGCGGTGCACCGGACCTCGCCGGCTTCAATGTCTACCGCAGCCTGACGCTCGGGGGGCCGTACACGAAGGTCAACACGGTGCCGACCGACCGCACCTCATACTACCGGGACGAGGGTCTCGCCGGGCTGACCGACTACTACTTCAAGGTCACGGCGGTGGACAGCTCGGGCAACGAGTCGGCGCAGTCCTTGATCACCGATACGAGCACCAATCCTCCGTTCCACGCGCAGTTCCCGCTCGAGATGCGGCGGGCGACCCCGGCCCCGGTGGCGATCGACTACGTCTATCAGCACTCGATGATGGACATTTTCGCCGGCTCGGACGTGCTCTGGGCCTGGCACGCGGACGGCAACGCCGTGCTCGACGCCGATGGCACCGAGGTCAGCTACGGTGACTTCACGACGCGAGGCAGCTACTACGCGGCGGGCCCTTCGCTGGCCGTGCTGGACGCGAACGGCTGGAGCGTCATCGGACCGTCCTGGGATTCGCTCAGGGTCTACGTGTTCGACAAGCTGGGGAACGTTCGCCCCGGCTGGCCGCTCGTCACCGACCAGCCCGTCTGGTCCGGCGTGGCGGCGGGTGATCTCAACAACGACGGTTCGAAGGAGCTGGTGTTCGCGTCGAACGGCAACCGCTTCTACGTGATGCGGGCGGACGGGACGGAATGGATGGACGGGGACGCGAACCCGGGCACCCAGGGCGTCTTCAAGGTGCTCGCGAGTCCGTACAACTACGGTAGCCCCGCACTCGCCGACATCGACAGCAACGGCGAGCTGGACATCGTCTACGCCGGGTTCGAGGGCAAGCTGTTCGCCTGGCGGCCCAACGGCAACAGTCTGCCGGGGTTCCCGGGCACGATCGGCTTCGCGACCACCGGCTCCGTCGCGATCGGCCACCTGGACGGGGCCGGCGACACCCAGCTCGAGATCGTCGTGACCTCCGCCAACGACTCGCTCTACGTCTTCAAGTCCGACGGTGGACGGCGCGCGGGATTCCCGGTCGGCGTCCGTCTCGGCGGCACGAGCAAGAATCCGTCCCCGGCGCTCGCCGACATGAACCTCGACGGTTTCCTCGACATCGTCATCGCCGGCACGGACGGCAAGATCTACGTCTACGACCGCAACGGCGCACTCCATCCCAGCTTCACCAACGTCCGTTACAGCTCGCTCACGAACTTCGCCTCCGAGAGCAGCCCGGTCGTGGCGGACATCTCGGGGGACGGCCTGCCCGACGTGGTGATGGGTGACGAGAACGGCGAGATCTCCGGGATCTCGGGGACCGGGTCGTCGTTGCCCGGCTTTCCGATCCAGCTCGGCGGCGAGATCCGCGGTGTCGCGGCGTTGTGCGACTGCGACAACGACGGGCTGAGCGAGATCGTGGTCTCGTCGTGGGACAAGAAGACCTACGTCTGGGACTACGACTTCCCGTTCACCCAGGCCGCCAATCCGCCGTGGCCGCAGTTCCACCACGACGCGCGCCGCACCGGCCTGGCCACCAGTCCGGCCTATCTGGACGCCCCCGAGCCGGTGCTCCCGGGCGCGGTCGCCGCGGTCGAGCTGGCCCGGCCGGAGCCGAACCCGGCGCAGACGAGCATGCGCTTCCACTGGGCCGTGCCCGCCGGACAGGCGGGGAGCGATCTCGACCTCTCCGTCTACGATCTTGCCGGACGGCGGCTCGCCACGCTGGCGTCCGGCCGCGCGCGCGAGGGCCGCTTCGCTCTGAACTGGGACCTGCGCGCGGATGAAGGTGGACGGGTGCGGAGCGGGATCTACTTCCTGCGCCTGCGCGTCGGGACCACAGCGATGTCGCGCAAGCTGGCCGTGGTGGACTGATCCGGAGGATGCATGGGCCTTCAAGGCCCATGCATCCTCCGAGGTCGCCGCGCGGAACCCGTCGGCGCCGCGGCGACCGGGGCCGTCCGTCTTGACCCTTCCCGGAGCCGGCCCGTAGTGTCGCCGCTGCCGCCATCCCACCCGATCGGTCCGAGGTCCGCCTCCCCATGAGCGTCCGCGTCCGTTTCGCCCCAAGCCCGACCGGTCATCTCCACGTCGGCGGCGCCCGCACGGCGCTCTACAATTATCTCCATGCGCGACGGACCGGCGGGGTGTTCATCCTGCGGATCGAAGACACCGACGCGGAGCGCTCGACGTCCGAGTCGCTCGCGACCATCTTCGACAGCATGCGCTGGCTCGACCTCGCCTGGGACGAGGGACCGGAGGCCGGCGGAGCCCACGGTCCCTACTTCCAGTCGGAGCGTCGCCATCTCTACGACGCCCACGCCGCGACGCTGATCGCTTCGGGTCACGCCTATCCCTGCTACTGCACGCCGGCCGAGCTCGAGGGGCGGCGCGCCGCCCAGACGGTGCGCGGCGAGCCACCGCGCTACGACGGACGATGCCGCGGGCTCGACGCCGCGGGGCGGGCACGGTTCGAGGGGGAGGGCCGGACGGCGGCGCTCCGCTTCGCGCTCCCTGGCCCCGGGGAGACGGCGTGGGAGGATGTCATCCGCGGCCGGGTCGCGTTCCGCAACGAGGTGCTCGACGACTTCGTCATCGTCCGCTCGGACGGACTTCCGACTTACAACTACGCCTGCGTCGTCGACGACCACCTGATGGAGATCAGCGACGTCATCCGCGGCGACGACCATATCTCGAACACCCCCCGGCAGCTGCTGCTGTTCCAGGCGCTGGGTTGGGCGCCGCCCCGGTTCGCCCACGTGCCCATGATCCTCGGGGACGACGGTTCGCGTTTGTCGAAGCGGCACGGCGCGACCTCGGTGTCGGCCTATCGCGACCTCGGCTACCTGCCCGAGGTGCTGGTGAACTTCCTCGCGTTGCTCGGATGGTCGTTCGACGGTAAGCGCGAGATGTTCACCCTCGCGGAGCTGGAACAGGCCTTCCGGCTGGAGCGCGTCGGCTCCAATCCTGCGATCTTCAACCTCGAGAAGCTGGAGTGGATGAACGGCCAGCACATGCGACTGCTGCCCGAGGAGGATCGGGTCCGACGTGTCGCGGCGTTCCTCAGGACGCGGGGTTACGACCTCGCGGCATGGCCGCCGGAATGGGGCGCCTCGCTGGTGCGGGCGATCGGCGACCGCCTGAAGACGCTGGCCGATGCCGAGCGCTACGGCGTGTTCGCCCTGCGGGACGCACTCGACGCGGATCCCGAGGCGTGGGCCTGGCTGTGCGAGCAGGCCGAGGTGGGATCGTGGCTCGCCGAACTGGGCCGGCGGCTCGCCGGCGATCCCGAGTTCAGCCTCGAGAGCCTCGAGCGTGAGACCCGGCAGCTGGCGAAAGAGCTGGGGATCAAGGCCGGCGACCTGATGGGAGCGACCCGCGTGGCCCTCACCGGGCGCAGGGTGGCCCCGGGGCTGTTCGAGGTCATGTCGCTGCTGGGTCGGGAGCGGACCGTGGCGAGGCTGGGAGCGGCGGCGGAGCGGTGGGCCGCGGAGTCGCCTCACGCGCGGGTCTGAGGCTGCGGGAGCACGGAGGGGCAGCGCACGCGGCTTGCCGGGGGCATGAGGCGTTTGCTAAATTGCCGCGCCGCATCGCTGCCCGGTGGTGTAACGGTAGCACGACTGGCTCTGGACCAGTTAGTCGAGGTTCGAATCCTTGCCGGGCAGCCAACGTCGTGGCGCTATCGTCTAGGGGTCTAGGACAGGTGGTTCTCAGCCATCAGACCGGGGTTCGAATCCCCGTAGCGCTACCATTCTCGACCCGCCACGCGGCCGGCGTCCCGCGGCCGTCGCGGAATCCGGCGATCCTCCCGGCGCTCGTTGCCGCCGGACCGGGCTCCCGCGTTCGGCCGACCCGCGAATCCATGACTTCCGCCAGAACTGAGAAGGCGCCCCGGCGGTGGACCACCGGGGCGCCCGAAGTATTAAGGGGGACATCGTTCTCAGAGTCGCGGGCCGCACGCGAGTTTCTTTCGAACTAGCCCCCCATCGCTCAATACAGATGCGGGGGTTCTTGAGGAGTTTTATTTTTTTTCTCGACGGTCATGGCACATAGTGCGGGGCTGTCGGCCAAGTGCAGAAGGGCCAGTCGATTGAA
>JBKJXJ010000498.1:0-9171 GCA_046716125.1 Candidatus Eiseniibacteriota bacterium | reverse complement strand
TCGTTCCGTCTGGCCGGCAAGGACGCGCAGTTCAGCCAGCGCTGCGCCGAGATGATCGGGCGCTGCCTGCTCGAGGAAGGCCGGTTCGAGGACGCCGCGCGGGAGCTCTCCGAGGCGCTGGCGCTCGCACCCAAGGGGAGCGAGGTCGTCGTCGGCGTGCGATTCGAACTCGGGGTCGCGCTCGAGGCCGCGGGGCGCACCCGGGAAGCGCTCGCGGAGTTCGAACAGGTGTTCGAGAGCCAGCCCAACTACCATGACGTCGCCGTGAAGGTCCGCGACCTGCGAAAGTATCTGGAGGCCGCCTGATGCAGGGCCCGGCCTCCGTGCCGGGTGGGCGACGCGTCGATCTTCACGCTCACACGACCTTCAGCGACGGCGTGCTCACGCCCGAAGCGCTGGTCTCCCGCGCCGTGGACAAGCGGCTCGCGGCCCTCGCGATCACCGACCACGACACGGTCGAGGCGATCCCGCGCGCGCGCGCGGCCGCCGGGACGGCCCTCCAGCTGGTCCCGGGGATCGAGATGTCCACTGCCTTCGAGGGCGCGGACCTCCACATCCTCGGCTACTACATCGATCCGAACCACGCGATGCTGTGCGAGCGGCTGGTGGGCTTTCAGGAGGAGCGCCGCCGGCGCGCGGTGTCGATCGTCGAGCGCCTGCGCGAGATGGGGCTGGCGTTGGAACTCGACGAGGTGCTGGCGCTGGCCGGCCCCGGCGTCATCGGCCGGCCGCACGTGGCCGAGGCGATGGTGCGAGCGGGTCTGGTGAGCGGCTTCGAGGAGGCGTTCGTACGCTATCTGGGCCAGCATGCGCCGGCCTACGTCGCGCGACCGGCGTTCAGCCCCGGCGAGGCGATCGCCCTGATCCACGCCGCCGACGGCGTGAGCATCCTGGCCCATCCGGGCGCGCAGATGCCCGATGGCGTCATCGAGCGCCTGCGCGCCGAGGGCCTGCGCGGCATCGAAGTGTGGCATCCGCAGCACGGTGCGTCCACGGTGCGCCGTTACCAGGCGTTGGCGCAGCGACTGGGACTGCTGACCACCGGCGGATCCGACTTCCACGGCGAGCATCGCAGCGTCGACCTCGGCGAGCTCCCGGTCCCGATCAGCGTGCTCGACCCCTTGAAGCAGGCCGCGGGCGTGAGCGGGTAGGTCCCCGCGCGCCGCGTTGACTCGGCGCGGCGGCCAAACTATCTTCCGAAACGGTCGGCTCGACACACGGGCCGCGCACCGCTGCCCCCGTCATCACCCCGCACGGAGAGGGCCGCCGATCGCCAGGCAGCCGTACAGCTCACGCCGACTCTCCTATGCCGCGCTGCTCATCGCCGCGGGTCTGACCGGCGTCTACGCGGAGACCATCCCCAACTTCGAGGTGCTGACCCTCGTCGTCTTCTGCTCCGGGGTGCTCCTTGGGGCGCGCGACGGCGCCCTGGTCGGCGCTCTCACGATGCTGGTCTATTCGCTGCTCAACCCGTACGGTCCCGCGCACCCGGTGGTGACGGCGGCGCAGGTGGCGGGGAATGTCGTCACCGGGCTCGCCGGCGCCGCCTTCGCGCGACTGGGCCTGCCGGGTCGTCCGGTCCCGGCGCGGATCGTCGGGCTGGTGCTGGTCGCCATCATCGTCACCGCGTTCTACGATCTGCTCACCAATATCGCCACCGGTCTCGTGTTCGGTCAGATGCGGACCTGGCTCGTGGCGGGGATCCCGTTCGCCCTATGGCACATCGGCTACAACATCGCGCTCTTCGCCACGCTCGGAGCGCCGCTCAGCGCGGTCTCCGCGCGCTACGCCGAGCGGCTCTCGGCCTGATCCTCGCCGTTGCGCTGGCGCCGGTGGTCCGGGCGCAGGCGCCGCCGGCGGGACGCGACGCGCTCATCAGGTCGGGCCTCGCCGGTCTTCCCGGCTGGTGGGGCACGGGGGGTCGCGCCGGATGGCTTCCCGATGGTGACCTGACCGCCGGCCATCCCTGGTCGCTCGCCGGGCTGGTCGTGGGGACGTGGGTGCTGGACGAGGTCGGGAGGGCGCGCCCTGCGTTGCCGTTCCCCGGAGCCGCGGACGCCGAAGGGCCGCCCGGATGGTTCGACACCCTTCAGGTCGTGGCCGGCGAGGGCGGCGCGTGGGAGGGTTTCGACGCGGGGCTCGCCCGCGCCCGCGCGGGGCTGCCGCTCGCGCGGACGGCGGGCGAGGGACGCAGGCCGCGCACCGAGGTCCTGATCGCCAACGGGTCGAACGGACTGCGCGATAACGGGGTCAGCCTGTGGCGGGGCGACTCGCTGGGCGGCCTGCGGATCGAGGCGGCCAGCGGCGAGCGCGGCGGCGCGGGCGGCGTCACCGGCTCCGGCCGGGACCTCTACGGGATCGCGGCCGCCAGCGTGCGCGGCGCCCATCGCTTCGAAGCCGGATTCACCCATCGCCGCTCGAACGCGAGGCTCGTGGGCGGCGAGTCGCAGGACGCTCGCGGCGAGGCGGGCGCCGGACGCTACGACTACGTGGGGAAACGCTGGCGCTTAGGCGCGACGATGGACCGTGGCTACGACCGCTTCGACAGCCGGGGCGGAGCGTGGCTCGAGCGGCGGCGTCTCGCCGACGCCACCGCCGCCGCGGTCGTGGTCGAGCGCAGGCGCGCGAACGACCGATGGGGCGTGCGCGGATCGTGGCGCGAGTCGGGGGTGAGGCCGGAGGCCGGCTCCGGCGATCGCTCGCGCGCGCGCGCGCTGTGGGGCGCAGCACGCTGGGAGGGCACGGTGGGCGAGGGCGACCTCGAGCTCGCGCTCGGCCTCGGGCATCACACCGCGATCGGGCGTACACTGCTTTCGCCCTCGCTGGTCTGGGGGTTCCACGGCTCGCCATGGGAAGGTCGTGTCACGTTCGAGCGGGTGACCACCCCGGTCTGGACCGATCTCGCCCCGGGCGAGGCGCCCTTCCTTCAAGATTCCTGGGCGGGGGGGCTCGACCTGGGTCTCGTGACCGCGGCCGGCGGAGGCGCGCGGCTCGGATTCCTGGCCGGGCGGACCGGCTCCCGCGCGCTGATCGCTCGCCTTCCGCTCGAGGCGGTGGCGCTGCGCACCGGATTCCTCGCCGATCCGGGCCGGTACGACTTCGGCCTCCTCATGGCCGAGGCGCACTGGCGGACCGGGCGCTGGGGGGCCGGGATCGAGGGCTTCGTCCTCGCCCGCGACGCGAGCGCGCTGCAGCCGCAGGTGGATCCGGCCCGCGGCGGACGCGTCTTCGCCGAGCTGAGCTTCAGGCTCTTCAAGGGCGATCTCGCCGTGCGGCCGCGGCTCGAGGCGTGGGCCGTGGGCGCGCGCGAGAGCGAGGCGTCGCCCTCGCGTCCGCTCCCGGGCTACGGCATCCTCGGGGCGGCGCTCGAGCTGACCATCGCCGACGCCGCGCTGCTCATCGAAGGCCGCGATCTCGCCGACCGGCGGGGACGCAGGACCTGGGTGGATTCGGTCACCGGGATCGAGGCCTTAGGACCCGGTCGCGAGCTGCGCGTGGGATTGAACTGGCGGCTCTGGGACTAGACTCGGGCTGAGACGCCGCTGATCGCCTGCCCCCGCGGGGGACGAAGGCTTGGAAGCGTTCACGCCGGCCGAGCGTCGCGGCGCGATCGTCGTGGTGGGGCTGCTCGCACTCGGCGCGGTCCATGATCTGTGGCGCGCGTCGCGTCCGCTCCCCGCGCCGTCGGCGGGCCGACCCGGGATCGTCGCAGCGCCGGTGGAGGGAGCCCCGGCGCACGGCGCGGGCGGGGACACGCTCCACGGCGAGTGGGTCCCGGCGCCGCGTTCGCTTCAGGCCATCGTGGACCTCAATCAGGCCTCGGCGCCGGAACTGGATGCCCTCCCCGGGGTGGGGCCGGTGCTGGCCGGGCGGATCATCGCCCACCGCGAACGCCATGGCCCGTTCCGGCATCCGGACGAGCTGCTCGCGGTGCGCGGGATCGGCCCGCGGCTCCTCGCGAAGCTTCGGCCCCGTATCACGGTCGTCCCGGCCTCCGCCGGGGCCGGACTTCACCCGCCCGGCCGGGCCATGCCCGGCGGGTTGCAAACCGCAGCGCGCCCCGCGCCCCTCCGTGCAGATTCCGGTTCAGTCCACCCGACTCCTCTCCCGATAACCCGACAGGATTAGACGGTCGCGCGCCCATGGGCCGCGCGTGCCGGTCGGGACGACCGGCACGCGGGTTGCCTGACGCCGGGCGTCGTGTGCCGTGTGCACGCGTCCTGGCCCCGGCAGGGAAGGGGCGCGGCCCCCACGTCATGGAGAACGCCAGTGCTGGATGACATCGGACAGAAACTCCTCGACGCGCAACTCGTCGATGCCGAGGCCCTCGCCAAGGCCGGACTCCAGCAGAAGAGCGCGGGGGGCAGTCTGGTCGGCGGCCTGGTCAAGATCGGGGCGATCAGCGAGGACGAGCTTCTCGACTTCCTCTCGAACCTTTACCACGTGCCGCCGGTGGATCTCTCCGGATACGAGCCCGATCCGGCGCTGATCAAGCTCATTCCCGGCGATGTCGCGACCAAGTTCATGGCGCTGCCGATCTCGCGCAGCGGCCGCCGGCTGATCGTGGCGATGGGGAATCCCTCGAACATCTTCGCGATCGACGACATCAAGTTCATCACCGGCTACGAGGTCGAGCCGAACGTCGCCTTCGAGCCCGCGCTGAAGAAGGCGATCGACCGCGCCTACGACTCGGCCGGGACCATGGCCGACGTCATGAAGGGCATGGAAGAGGAGCTCGCCGTCGTCGAGGAGGACGACACCGCCGACGCCGACGCCGGCATCGCCGGCGCCGACGAGGCCCCGATCGTCAAGCTGGTCAACTCGCTGATCGCCGACGCGGTGCGCAAGGGCGCCTCCGACATCCACATCGAGCCCTACGAGAAGTCCATGCGGGTGCGGTTCCGCATCGACGGCATGTTGCACGAGATGATGTCGCCGCCCTTCAAGTTCAAGGCCGCGATCATCTCGCGCTTGAAGATCATGGCCGAGCTTGATATCGCCGAGCGGCGGGTGCCGCAGGACGGCCGCATCAAAATCAAGGTCATCAACCGTACGATAGACCTGCGCGTCTCGTCCCTGCCGACGATCTTCGGCGAGAAGATCGTGATGCGTATCCTCGACAAGACGAACCTGAACATCGACCTCGAGAAGCTGGGCTTCGAGCCCAAGGCGATGAAGGACTTCTGCTCGGCAATCGCGAGCCCCTACGGCATGGTGCTGGTGACCGGGCCGACCGGGTCGGGCAAGACCACGACGCTCTACTCGGCGCTGTCGCGGATCAACACCCCGGAGGTCAACGTCCTCACCGCCGAGGACCCGGTCGAGTACAACCTGGACGGCATCAATCAGGTCATCGTCCATGAGGACATCGGCCTCACCTTCGCCGCCGTGCTCAAGGCGTTCCTCCGCCAGGATCCGAACATCATCATGGTCGGCGAGATCCGCGACATCGAGACCGCGTCGATCGCCGTCAAGGCGGCGCTCACCGGGCACCTCGTGCTCTCGACCCTGCACACCAACGACGCGCCCAGCGCCATCGGCCGACTGCTCGACATGGGGATCGAGCCGTTCCTCGCCGCCTCCTCCGTCAACCTGATCCTCGCCCAGCGCCTCGTGCGACGGGCCTGCTTGGCCTGCAAGCGTCCGATCGAGCTGGATCCCGAGATCCTCCGCGAACTCCAGCTGGATGAGGAGGAAGCCGCGTCGGCGACCTTCGCCGAGGGCGTCGGGTGCGTCGATTGCAGCAACACCGGATACCGCGGACGCCAGGGGATCTATGAGGTCATGCCGATCAGCCCGCGGGTCCGCGATCTGACTCTGGACCGCGCCCCGGCGTCGGAGATCAAGAAGGCGGCGATCGCGGACGGGATGCTGACGTTGCGCCGCGACGGCCTCGAGAAGCTGAAGCGGGGCCTCACGACCGCGCAGGAGATCCTCAAGGAATCGGCGTCGGACGAACGTTAGAACGGGCCGAAGTTCGGCCCTCCGTGAACAAAGGAGACCCAACGTGGTGACGCTGCGCGAGCTGCTTCAGGAGATGACCGAGAAGGGGGCGTCGGACCTGCACGTCACCGCCGGCGTGCCGCCGGAGTTCCGGATCGACGGCCTCATCACGCCGAGCGGCCACGACGTGCTCAACCCCGATCTGACCGCGCAGCTCGCCTACAGCGTGATGTCGGATGAGCAGCGCAAGCGCTTCGAGACCACCAAGGAGCTGGACTTCTCGTTCGGCGTCAAGGGGCTGTCCCGGTTCCGCGCCAACGTCTTCCTGCAGCGGGGCGTCATTTCGATGGCCATCCGCCAGATCCCATACGAGATCCTGCCGCTCGAGAAGCTTGGATTGCCCCCGGTGGTGCGTGAGTTCACCAACCGGCACAAGGGCCTGGTGCTGATCACCGGGCCGACCGGGAGCGGCAAATCCACGACGCTCGCCTCGATGCTGGACAAGATCAACTCGACCCGGCAGGCGCACATCATCACGGTCGAGGATCCGATCGAATACGTCCACCAGCACAAGAAATGCATCATCAACCAGCGCGAGGTCGGTGCCGACACCGGCTCGTTCCCGAACGCGCTCAAGTACGTCCTGCGGCAGGACCCCGACATCATCCTCATCGGCGAGATGCGGGATCTCGAGACGATCCAGGCGGCGCTCACCATCGCCGAGACCGGCCACCTGGTGTTCGCCACGCTGCACACCAACTCGACGTACGAAGCGGTGAACCGCGTCGTGGACGTGTTCCCCGCCGACCAGCAGAAGCAGATCCACACCCAGCTCGCCTTCTCGCTGCAGGGTGTGGTGACGCAGCAGCTCATCCCGCGCAGTTCCGGCCGCGGCCGGGTCATGGTCGCGGAGGTGCTGGTCTGCACACCGGCCATCCGCGCGGTCATCCGGGAAGGTAAGACCCATCAGATCTACAGCCTCATGCAGGCCGGCCAGAAGTTCGGCATGCAGACGATGAACCAGGCCCTGCTGCAAGCGGTGACGGACCGGCACCTCAGCCGGTCGGACGCGCTGGAGCGGAGCACCGATCGTCCCGAGCTCGAGTCCATGTTCGACAAAATCCTCAAAATGGCGGCATAAGGAGGAATGTGATGGCGACTTTCGTCTGGAAGGGCCGGACGCTTGCGGGCGAATCGCAGGCCGGGGAGATCGAGGTCGGGCGCCAGGAAGAGGCGCTCGAGCTTCTGCGCAAGCGGAAGATCCTGGTCACCTCGCTGCGCGCCAAGGGCGGATTCAAGCTCCCCAGTTTCGGGGGAGGGGTGAAGGTCAGCACCAAGGACCTCGCGATCTTCACCCGCCAGTTCGCCACGATGATCTCGGCCGGTCTGCCGCTGGTGCAGTGCCTCGACATCCTGGCGAAGCAGTCGAGCAAGCCCTCGTTCGGCCGCGTGATCGGCGAGGTGACACGCGAGGTCGAGTCGGGATCGACATTGGCCGACGCCCTCGGCCGTCACAAGAGCGTGTTCGATGATCTGTTCCGCAACATGGTCGCGGCCGGCGAGGCCGGCGGCGTGCTGGACGAGATCCTCATGCGTCTGGCGACCTACATCGAGAAGGCCGACGCGCTGAAGCGCAAGGTGCAGAGCGCGATGGTCTATCCGATGGTCGTCCTCACGGTGGCGCTTGGGGCCACTTCATTCATGCTCATCTTCATCATCCCGACGTTCGCCAAGATGTTCAGCGACTTCGGCGGTGAGCTGCCGCTGCCGACCAAGATCGTGCTCGGCCTCTCGAACGCCCTGAAGATGCTGTGGTGGGTCATCCTCCTCGCGTTCGTGGCAGCCGGGTTCGCGTTCCAGCGCTACTACGCGACCGATAACGGCCGCCGCACGGTCGACGGCCTGATGCTGAGGATCCCCGCGCTGGGCGACGTCCTCATGAAGGGCGCGGTGGCCCGCTTCACGCGCACCCTGGGCACGCTCATCGCGTCGGGCGTGCCGATCCTCGCGGGACTCGAGATCACCGCCCGCACCGCCGGCAACAAGATCATCGCCGAGGCGATCATGACCGCCCGCGCCTCGATCCGCGAGGGCGAGACCGTCGCCGCGCCGCTCAAGGCGTCGGGGGTGTTCCCACCCATGGTCGTGCAGATGATCTCGGTCGGCGAGCAGACCGGCGCCCTGGACGAGATGCTCACCAAGATCGCCGTGTTCTATGAGGCCGAGGTCGACACCGCCGTGGATACGATGACCTCGATCATCGAGCCGGTGATGATCGTCGTCATGGGCGGCATCGTCGGCGGCATGGTCGTCGCCATGTACCTGCCGATGTTCAAGCTCATCAGCGTGGTGGCCGGAGGCGACTAGTGACCGTGACCCATAGCCCGCAGCCCGACCCGACCGCGCTGACCGCAGCGCTGGCCAATGTCGGAGACCGCTGGGACCGCCTGAAGACGCTGATCCGCGCGCGCCTGCTGGTGGCGACGCTGGCGGTGCCGATCGGGGTGTTGCTGGCCCCGCGAGCGACGCCGGAGTCGTGGTGGGTCCTGTGGTGGTCGCTGCTGGTCGTGGGCATTCTCTCGACCCTCTACTGGCTGGGCACGTTGCTCCGGCGCGGCGATACCGCGCAGATCTACGTCCAGCTCCTCCTCGATCTGGTCATCGTCACCGTGCTCGCCTCGCTCACCGGAGGGCGCGACAGCCAGTTCGTGGTCTTCTTCGCGCTGGTCGTCATCGCCGGCGGGCTGCACGAGCGGATGACCGGAGGGCTCGTGACCGCCTTCGGGGCGAGCGTGGCGTACCTGGCGCTGCCCTGGGTCGCTCCGCTGCTCGGGGTCACCGCCGACGGCAACGCGCGGCCCGACCTTCGCGGTGCGTTCCTGGTCATCGTGGGCGTGCTCTCGGGGATCCTCGGCCGCCGGGTGCACCGCACGCGCGAACACCTGGAGCGCACCGCCCGCGAGCTCAATCGCGTCATGGTCAACAACGACCTCATCCTGCGCCATCTCACGTCGGGCGTGTTCACGGTGGACCGCACCGGCATGGCGGCCTATCTGAACCCCGCGGGGGAGGAGATGCTCGGACTGCGCCGCGGCGACGTGCGCGGCCGCTGGATCCAGGACGCCCTGCCCGAGCGCCTTCGGCCGCTGCGCGAGGCGATGCTGGCCAGCCTCGAGCAGCAGGCGTCCCGGTCGCGCGCCGAGATCATGGTCCACACCGCCACCGGCG
>JBKJXJ010000497.1:0-2813 GCA_046716125.1 Candidatus Eiseniibacteriota bacterium | reverse complement strand
CGCCCTGCCCGAGCGCCTTCGGCCGCTGCGCGAGGCGATGCTGGCCAGCCTCGAGCAGCAGGCGTCCCGGTCGCGCGCCGAGATCATGGTCCACACCGCCACCGGCGCCGAACTCCCGCTGGGGGTGTCCACCAGTTTGCTCATGCACGATGCCGGCGTCACGGGCGTCGTCGCGGTGTTCCAGGACCTGACCGCAGTGCGCGAGATGGCGCGCCGGGCGCGGCGCAACGAGACCCTGGCCGAGGTCGGCGCGCTGGCCGCCGGCATCGCCCACGAGCTGCGCAACGGGCTCAATCCGATCAGCGGCTCGGTCGAGTGCCTGCAGCGTGAGCTCAAGCTCGAAGGGGAGAACGCCCAGCTCATGGAGCTGATCGCCACCGAATCGGCGCGCCTGAATCGGTTCGTCACCGACCTGCTCACCTACTCGCGCGAGCGCGAGCTGGTGCTCGAGCCGGTGAAGATCGACGACCGACTCCCCGAGCTGTGCGAGGCGGCGGGCCGCGACCCGCGCTGCAAGCAGGGCGTGACGGTGCGGTGCCATCCGGGCGCGGGTGGCGCGGTCCTCCAGGCGGATGCGGAACAGCTGCGACAGGTCTGGCTCAACCTCGCCATGAATGCCTTCGAAGCCATGCCTGTGGGCGGGACCCTGGTCGTGAGGTCGCGTGAGAGCGACGCCGGCCAGGTCGTGGTGGAGTTCATCGACAACGGACCCGGGATCGCGGTGGAGGACCTGCCGCGGGTCGGTCAGCCGTTCTTTACGACGAAGAGGGGTGGCACCGGTCTCGGTGTGGCGATCGCGCAGCGGATCGTGGAGCGGCATGGCGGCACTCTCGAGTACGAGAGCGCGCCGGGTCGCGGCACGACCGCCCGCGTGAGCCTGCCGGCGGCCACGGCCCCCGTGGCACAGGCGGCCTGACCGGTCGCTTCAACATCCTGAGCGAGGTGGTGACGATGTCCGCGGAAAAGATCCTGGTGGTGGATGACGAGCAGAGCATGACTCAGTTCCTGAGCATCGTGCTCCGCAAGGAGAGCTTCCAGGTCACAGCGGTGAGCAACGGCCGTGACGCTCTCGAGCGGATCAAGGCCGAGAACTTCGATGTCGTCATCACCGACATCAAGATGCCGGGGATGGATGGGCTCCAGCTGCTGGGCCACATCAAGAAGCACGACCCCTCGCTGCCGGTCGTGATCATGACCGCCTACGCCTCGCAGCAGTCGGCGATCGACGCCGTGAATCACGGCGCGTTCCAGTACCTGATCAAGAACGCGAAGAACGACGAGATCAAGCTGGTCGTCCGCAACGCGCTGGAGATGCGCAAGGTGCGCAGCGAGAACCTCTTCCTCAAGCGCGAACTTAAGAAGGGCCATGAGGAGAAGACCATCATCGGATCCTCCGACGAGATGGTCCGTGTGTTCAAGATGGTGGACAAGGTCGCCAGCAGCGAAGCGACCATCCTCATCCAGGGCGAGAGCGGCACCGGCAAGGAGCTCATCGCGCGCGAGATCCACTACCGGAGCGGCAAGGCGCAGGGCCCGTTCGTCAGCATCAACTGCGGCGCCATCCCTCGCGACCTGCTGGAGAGCAACCTGTTCGGCCACGTGAAGGGCTCCTTCACCGGCGCGGTCCGTGACTCGGCGGGCCTGTTCCAGGTCGCGGAGGGCGGCACGTTCTTCCTCGACGAGGTCGGGGACATGCCGATCGCGACGCAGGTCAAGCTGCTGCGCGCCCTCCAGGAGCGCGAGATCATCCCGGTCGGCGGCACCCAGCCGATCAAGATCGATTGCCGCCTGGTGGCGGCCACCAACTCCGATCTGGAGAAGGAGGTGGCGGCAGGCCGGTTCCGGGCCGACCTGTTCTACCGGTTGAACGTCATCCCGATCCGCCTGCCGGCGCTGCGTCAGCGGCGCGACGACATCCCGATCCTCGTGGACCACTTCCTCAAGCGGCACGCGCAGACGAACACGGCCAAGACGGTCAACAAGGACGCCATGGACCTGCTCATGCGCTACGACTGGCCGGGCAACGTGCGCGAGCTGGAGAACGTCATGGAGCGCTCCCTGATCCTGGACGAGAGCGGCGTCATCGGTCCGGATGACCTGCCCGAGAAGATCCGCTTCGGGCACAGCCAGCGCGGGAGCCTGGTCATCGACACGCCCACGCTGACGCTCGAGGAGCTGGAGAAGGAGTACATCCTCAAGGTGCTGAACCACACGCGCTGGCAGAAGAAGCGCGCCAGCGAGGTGCTGGGGATCAACGCCTCGACCCTCTACCGGAAGCTCCTGGGCTACGGCCTCGACCGGGGCGAGCCGGGCGACGGGACCGGGTCGTCGGAGGCTCCGGACGCGCATGCGGCGTAGCGATTGCGTAGCGCACGAGTGCGGCGCGGACGTTGCGCGCTGCGGGTTTCAGTGGATCCCGGCCGGATTTTGCCCGACCCGCCCGCGCACGCCGAAGTGCCGGGTGAGAGGACGCAGGCCGTAACTGATTGGTGTGCAACAGGTCGTGACCGGGGCTACGGAGCCGCTCCCGGTGGCACCACGATTGCTCGGCCCTACTGTCGAGAGGGTCGACACAAACCAGCGGCCCCGAATCGAGAATCAGGAGGACTAGCTGCCATGCTCAAGTCGCAGAAGGGCTTCACCCTGATCGAGCTGATGATCGTCGTGGTGATCATCGGTATCCTCGCGGCGATCGCGATCCCGAACTTCATCGCGATGCAGGCGCGTGCGAAGGAAGGCAGCACGAAGGCGAACATGCACACGTTCCAGCTGGCGGCCGAGGACTACGGTGTCCAGAACGACGGCACGTATGC
>JBKJXJ010000496.1:0-5198 GCA_046716125.1 Candidatus Eiseniibacteriota bacterium | reverse complement strand
AGAAGGGCGACGTCTCAGCGACGCTCCTCGGCGAGATGCCGAAAGGGCTGCCGGCGCTGGTCGCCGCCTACCGCGTGCAGGAGAAGGCGGGCGCGGTGGGTTTCGACTGGCCCGATGCCGGCGGCGCGCTGGCCAAGATCCGCGAGGAGGCCGACGAGATCGCGGCCGAGATGGGCGGGGACACCAACCCTCAGCTTGCGCGCGAGGTGGGCGACCTGCTGTTCGCGATGGTCAACCTTTCACGACACCTGGGCGTGGACCCCGAACGCGAGCTTCGGACGGCCACTCACCGGTTCCGCGACCGCTTCCATCACATCGAGAAGCGGCTCGCCGAGCGCGGATCCTCTCCCGCCCAGGCGAGCCTCGAAGAGATGGATCAGCTGTGGGAGGAGGCGAAGGCGCTCGCCCTGCCCACCGCCACGCGCCCCGCGCCCGGAGCGACATCGTGAGCGAGACCCGGCCCTCCCGCGACACCGCGCTCTTCCTTCAGCTCGTGCTGGGGCTCTCGCAGAGCGCGATGATGGCGCTCGGCAAGCTCATGAACCCGATCACGCACAAGGTCGAGACCGATCTCGACGTCGCGCGCGACACGATCGACACGCTGGCCGCGCTCGAAGCGCGCACCCAGGGCAATCTGTCGCCCGACGAGGCCCGCGTGCTCCAGCGGGCGCTCGCCGACCTGCGCCTGAACTATCTGGACGGGCTCAAGAAGTCCGGCGCGTCCGCCGTCCCGCCCGCAGAGCCGGCCGCCGCGCCGGCCGAAGCGGCGCCCGGGACACCGACCGAGGAACCGCCCGGGGACTGAGCGCTGCGCGGCGGGCGGCGGAAAGCTTCGCCGACCCCTCGCGAACGACACTCGGGTGCGCGCGCGACCGATGCTCGCGCAGGAATGCGTCCACCGCCGCCGGATCGTGCCTGCTCGCCTCGCGCAGTGCCCATCCCACGGCCTTGCGCACCTGAGGGGAGCCATCCGCGATCAGCGGCGCGCAGATCGCGAGGGTCTCCTCGACGTGGACGCGACCCTTCTGGTTCATGGCGCCTGCGGTGGCGAGGGCGAACCGGCGCGCCCACTCCGAGCGACTCTCGGTGAGTCGGCGGAGCGAGACGACGAGAGCGGGATCGGCCGAGACCACCCGCGCGGCGACAGTCATCGCCAGCTGGTCGCAGGTCTCCCAGTTGTCGAGCGCCGGGATCCAGGCCGCCAGCCGCTGCCACGGCAACGTTTCGACCGCCTTTCCGTAGCGCGCGAGCCAGAACGTCCCGATCAGGATCTCCTCGCGCATCCGGCCGGCCGCGAAGCTGTCCATCACGTCGGTCAGGGCCGCGAGCGGCAGTCCCCGATGCTCCCGCCGCAGCCCCGCTGCCCGCGCCCTCAACACCGGCACACGCACGCCCAGCGCGCGGGCCCCGGGGATGAGGGTCTCGAGTGCCGCGCGGTAGGTCGGGTCCGCCACCTCTCGGAGCCACGCCCGGACCGAGTTCGCGATCGCCGCGGCGGACGGTGCCGCAGGGCCGGGCGCCGGTGCGCTGCCTACAGTGCCTGTAGAACTGCGCACTTGAGGTAATGCGTCTCCGGCACCGCGAGGAGCTGCGGATGGTCCGGCGCCTCGGCGGCCCAGTCGAGCACCCGGAACGGGCGACGGGCCGCGCGCGCCGCCTCGATCAGCACCTGGCGGAAGAGCGGGTCCTCGAGGTGGTAGCTGCACGACGAGGTGACGAGCGTCCCCCCCTCGGCGAGGAGCGTCATCGCCGCCCGGTTGATCTCGCGGTAGGCGCGCGCCCCGGTCGCCAGCGCGCCGCGCGATTTGATGAGGGCGGGGGGATCGAGGAAGACGAGGCCGAACCGCTCGTTCGTGCGCTCCAGTTCGCGCACGATGTCAAAGCAATCGCCCTGCCGGAACGTGATGCGTTCGGTGAGGCCGTTGCGCTCCACATTGCGCTTCGCCGCAGCGAGCGCCGGGGCCGAGGAGTCCACGCCCAGCACCGACGTCGCCCCACCGCGCGCCGCATGAAGCGACCACTCCCCCTGGTAGCAGAACAGGTCCAACACACGCTGCCCGGCCGCCCGGGCGCCGGCGCGCCGGCGGTTCTCGCGCTGGTCGAGGAAGAGCCCGGTCTTCTGGCCGGCATGCAGGTCCACTTCGATCGAGAAGCCGTCGATGTCCACGTGGATCTGCTCCGGCACCTCGCCCCACCACACCCCGCGCTCGATCGGGAGGCCTTCGAGGGCGCGCAGCGCCGAGTCGGCCATGCGCATGACGCCGCGCGGCCGGAAGACCTGCGCCAGCGCCTCACGCACCATCTCGGCGCGCACCTCCATGCCGAGCGTGAGCACCTGGACCGCGAGGACGTCTCCGTAGCGGTCCACGACCAGGCCGGGGAGCTGATCCGACTCGCCGTAGACCATGCGGACCGCCTGGGCGCCGGGATAGACCGACTCACGGAGCTTCAACGCCCGCTCGAGCCGACGCGCGAGGAAGGCGACATCCACGTCGTCGCGTCCGCGCGTCAGGAGCCGGGCGCAGATCAAGCTCTTCCGGTTGTAGTAGGCGCGGCCCAGGAACGCGCCGCGGAAGTCCATGACGTCCACCAGGTCGCCGTCAGCCGGGGCGCCGCGCATCTCGGCGACCTCGTTGCTGAACACCCACGGGTGCCCACCGCGCACGCGACGGTCCTGGTTCTTGCGCAGCAGGAGCTGCGGCGTGGCCGCGCTCACCGAGCGCTCAAGTGCGCGCAGCCGGAGCGGGGCGGGTCGCGGCGCGCGCCGGGGGGACGCCCCCCGCGGCTCCCGTGCCGCGCGCGAGTGCCAGCCCGATGAGGCGGTAGACCAGGCGAGCGGCGAGGAAGTCCGACGCGACGTGGCCGGCCAGCGGCGACAGCTCGACGACGTCGAAGCCGACGATGCGGGAGCGCTCGGAGACGGCGCGGAGCAGGTCCACGGCCTCGTACCAGTCGAGCCCGCCGGGCTCGGGCGTGCCGGTCGCCGGCATCACCGAGGGATCCAGTCCGTCCACGTCGAAGGTGACGAAGACCTCGTCGGTGAGGGCCGAGAGGATGGGCTCCCAGCGCCGCTCGAGGGCGCGGAACTGCCTCACGCTCCAGATCGGCTGAGGATGGAGCGCCAGGTACTCGGCCTCCTCCTCGCTGAGCGACCGGATGCCCACCGAGGCCGCGGGGACCATGTCGCGCACGCGGCGCATGACGCAGGCGTGGCTGTGGGGCGTGCCCAGATAATGGTCGCGCATGTCGCCATGGGCGTCGATCTGCAGCACCGAAACCCCGGGGTGGCGGCGCGCGACCGCCTTGACCGCACCGGCGGTGATGCTGTGCTCGCCACCCAGGATGGCCGGGAGCTTGCCCTGCGCCAGGATCCAGCCGACCGCGCGCTCCACCCGATCGACCATCGCCGCCGGCCCTTCGGCCGCCGGTTCGAGCGCGGGAAGCGTGTGGATCCCCGAGCGGTAGATGGCGCCGATCTCCTCGTCCCAGAGCTCCATGTTTCGGGAGGCTGCGAGGATCGCGTCGGGGCCCTGCCGGGTGCCGCCCTGGTAGGTCGTCGTGAAATCGTAGGGGACCGGCAGGACGACCGCCCGGGCGCCGGCGAGGGTGCTGAACTCCTCCTCGAGGCCACCGAAGTTGGGCGGCAGCGCGGTCGGCCAGTCGGGTGCGGTCATCGTGACTCCTTCAGAGACGACTCGGGCCCCGATCCGCGTGCCGGATCAGGGCCCTGCGGGCGGGCGGCCCTCGCGGCCGCCCGCGGCGGTCGGCGGGCTGGGGCTGTCTGGTGCGTCAGCGATCGCGACGGAGACTAGCGCTCCGTGTCTGCCTCGTCGACGTCGTCGAGTTCGTCGTCGCTGTACTCCTCTTCCTCGTACTCGTCGTCGAGGTCGTCATCGTCGCCCAGCTCGTCGTCGTCGAGCTCTTCATCGTCGGCGTAGAGGTCGTCGTCCGCCTCGTCGTCCTCGAGATCATCGAGTTCGTCGTCCGGCAACCCACCGAAGTCTTCGCCTGGCACACCCTTCTTCCGCTTCATGGCAACCTCAGGATGGGATTCCCCAACGCGACGTGCGCGCGGCCGTTCGAGCATCCGGAAACCGTCTGCCTCGCGAATCGCGTTGGATGCGACCGCCGACCGCGAGATGCGCCACTTTCTGAAAAAGCATCGGCAGTATACGGAGCGGCCCCTACCCGTCAATAGCGAATCGGCGGGCCCGCCAGGGGCTTGAGTGGAGCCTCGCGAGGGCCCCGGACGGAGGGCGGCCCCATGATCGCCTCAGATCCCGGCGGCGGCGTGCTCGCGCTCGTCCCCGGCTCCCGGCGCCGGGCGGTTCCACACCAGGATCTCCTCGAGCGGCTTGCGGACAAGCCTTGGAACGCGTGCGCCTGAGGCAGGGTAGCCGACCGGAAGGAGCAGGAACGGTCGCTCGTTCCCGGGGCGGCCGAGGATTCGGGCGAGAAATCCCATCGGGCTTGGCGTGTGCGTGAGGGTCACGAGGCCGGCCTGGTGGGCGGCGGCGATGAACAATCCCGTGGCGAGCCCGACCGACTCGCGGACGTAGTAGTGCTTGCGGCGGACGCCGCCGACCAGGTCGAACTCCACCTGGAAGACCACGACCAGCACCGGGGCGGACTCGAGGAATGGCTTGTGCCAGTCCGTGCCCAGCACCGCCAGGTCGGCGAGCCACTCCGGGCTCGCGCGACGCTCGTAGAACTCGCGCTCCTCGGCCTCTGCGGCCAGCCGGATCTCGTGCTTGAGGGCCGGCTCGGAGACGGCGACGAATCGCCACGGCTGCTTGTGGGCCCCCGAAGGCGCCGTGCCGGCGGCGCGCACGAGCCACTCCAGCAGCCCGTCCGGGAGCGGCTCGGCCGAGAACTCCCGCACGGTGCGACGACGGGAGAGGCTCTCGTGGAACGCGCGGGCGCGCTCGAGCTGATCGGCGGGGTCGGGGCGAGCGTAGTCCAGCGGGTCGAAATCTGGCAACGCGAACTCCTGCTCCGAACCGGCACCACCGCCGTCGCCGGCGACGTCGTGCGCTCGGGCGCTCGGGCGGCAAACGGGGTGATGGCGGGGTTGACGGGACTCGAACCCGCGACCTCCTGCGTGACAGGCAGGCGTTCTAACCAACTGAACTACAACCCCGCGGGGCCGCCGCGGGTCGCTGACCCGCACGTGGCGTTCGAAGCCGCGGCAGAATAGC
>JBKJXJ010000495.1:0-4171 GCA_046716125.1 Candidatus Eiseniibacteriota bacterium | reverse complement strand
GAGCCGGCCCTGCCGCCAGCGCTTGCGCACCCGCCGCCGCATCTCCGCGCGGCCACGTCCGGCGCGCGCCTCCTCTTCCAGCACCTTGGCGAGCGTCGCGTCGCCGCGCTCGCGGGCCCAGCGCGCGATCGCCGGCGGGCCGGGCGCGTACCAGGAGTCTTCCACGAAGTGGTAGAACCACACGCCGGGCTCGGCCTCGCCCAGAGCCTCGACGAGCGCCTCGGGTCCATCGGCGACAACGCCCGTGGGGACCCGGACCGACTCGGCGGTGAGCAGGACGAACTCGGATTCGGGTGGGACCGCGGTCGCGAAACGGTCCTTCTCCGGCACGCTGGCGAGCACCTCGAGGAGCGCCTCGCGCAGGTCGGGGGCCGAGCCGGCGCGGCTCTGCACGGCGAACGATATGCGCTCGGCGGTCTCGCGATCCTGCACCACCCCGTGCACCCAGGCGCTCAGGTCGTCGGGCGGCAGCTCGGCGCCGCTCGGGTGCCGCAGCGGGCACTGGACGGTGTGGTAGAAGAGCGTGGCCGCCGTCGCCTCGGCGATCCACAGGCGCAGCGATTCCAGATTGCGCGCCCGGGCGCCCGCCGGGCGCACCAGGTGGACGACGCTGTGCAACTCGAAACCGTCCTCGTCGCGGGTCATCAGACGGGCCGCTGACCCTTGTCCTCGTCCAGCGAGCGCAGGTATTCGACCACGAAGTCGCGCGCCAGATCCCGGCAGCCGAGACCGACCGCGAGCCCGACCGCGATGCCGACCGCCGCGACCGCGGTGATTCCGAGCGCCATCACGAACTGGGCCGCGAATCCGAGCTGCTCGAGCGCGAGCAGGACCGCGAAGCCGGAGAGGACCGCGGTCACGACCTGGCCGCGCACGCGGCTCCCGCGCAGGCCCGCCCCCTCGAACAGTCGGTGGGTGACGCCGCCCAGGATCCACGCCAGCACCAGCCCGGCGGTGAGCATGATGGTCGCCGTCACGACCCGCGGCAGCGTGTCCACGAGGCGATCGCCGACACCGGACGTGACGTTGAGCCCCAGCACGTCGAGCGCCAGCAGCACGGTCACGACGACGACGGTCCAGCGCACCGCCCACGATGCGAAGGCGGCCGGCTCGTGGGCCGGCGCGGGACCCGTGGTGCCCAGCAGCCCGCGCACGCCCTGGTTGAAGCGCAGCGCCCGCAACAGGTAGAGCGTGACCGTCTCGAGCAGGCGCGCGAGGACCCAGCCGATCACCACCACGAGCAGTGCCAGCAGCCAGTCCACGATCACCTGCCCGCCGATGGTCAGGAGCCCGCGCAGGCGCTCCACCAGCAGATCCCACGTCTGAGATTGAAGGATGACGCTTGCGATCATGCGATGCCCTCCCTGCGACGGATCAGGTGGTGACCGGCCGATGCGCCGGTGCCACCCGCACCGCTGTGATAGCTAGTGTCCTGCGCTCCCCGTGATCTCGGCCGCCGGGGTTTGCAGGGTGAGACTCTCGATGGTGTCCAACACCTCGATCGCCCAGTCGAAGATATTCCGCCGGAGGACGGTCTCCCGCAGCGCCGCCATGCGCTCGCGGCGGGCATCAGCCGGCTCACACAGCGCCGCGTGCCAGGTGTCCGCCATGCCTTCTCGATCGTAGGGCGATGCGATCCAGGCGCGCTCCAGCTCGCGCGCGGCGCCCGTGAAGGGGGAGAGGAGCAGCGCGCCGTCGTTGTCGGGCGAGGCCGCGAGGTACTCCTTGGCGACCAGGTTCATGCCGTCGTGCAGCGACGTCACGGTGCACAGGTCCGCCATGCGGTAGTAGGGGACCAGCCGCCGCAGGTCGAGGTTCGCGATCACGAGATGAACGGTGGGCCCGTTGGGGCGGGGGAAGCGCCGATTGATGCGCCGGGCGAGCCCCCGGGCGCGCGTCATGACCTCGCGGTACTCGCGCAACTCGACCCGGGAGGGCACGCCGATCTGGATGTAGCACAGCCGCCCGATCCATTCCGGGTACTTCTCGAACAGCCGTTCGAGCGCTTCCAGCCGCTCGGGGATGCCCTTGGTGTAGTCGAGCCGGTCCACGCCGAGGGCGACCTTGCACTCCTCGAGCCCGAGCTCCTTGCGCAGCGACCGCTCGGCCTCCCGGGTCTCGGGCGATTCCGCCATGACCGAGAACTCGTCCGCCGGCACGCTGATCGGCACGTGACGCACCCAGGTGCGGCGCGAGCCCAGGTCCACCGCGAGGCGCTCGCGATCCACCCGCGCCTGCAGCTCGGCGGCGACCGACTCGAGGAAGTTGAGCGCGTGGCCGCGGATGTGGAAGCCGACGAAGTCGTTCGCCAGCAGACCCTCGAGCAGCTCCTGTCGCCACGGCAGGATGCTGAAGACCTCCGGGTTGGGCCACGGGATGTGCCAGAACATGGCCACGTGGAGGTCAGGCCTGCGCTCCTTCAAATAGCGTGCGGCCAGCGCCAGATGATAGTCCTGGATGAACACGAGTGATGGCCGATCGCCGACCTCTTCCAGCACCGCGTCGGCGAATCGCCGGTTCACGTCGCGATACCGTTCCCACTCGTCGAGCTTGAAGCGCGGGCGCACGTAAGCGATGTGGCAGAGCGGCCAGAGCGCGCTGTTCGAGAACCCGGAGTAGTAGAGCGCGTGGTCCTCCTCGCTCAGCCACAGGCGGCGGAGGGTGTAACGCGGTCGGTCGGGCGGGCAGGGGACATGGTCGCCGCCATTGACCCCGGCGTCATGGACGCTGCCGCTGCCGCTCGCCACCCACAGGCCGCCGATGGCCTGAGCCATGGCGTCGAGGGCGACCGTGAGCCCGCCCGCGTTGCGCACCCAGCGAAGCCCGCCCCCGACCCGCACGTGGGAGTAGGGCTCGCGATTGGAGACCACGACGAGCTGCCGGCCGCGCAGATGCTCGCGGGCCCAGGCTTCGAGGTCTTCACGCGTGGTACGGGCGGGGCCGGACGCCCGCTGCTTGCTTAGAACGGCTGCCCGGCTCAGGGCACCGCGGATGCGATCGGGGAACTCGGACACGGGGCCTCCGCTGCTGTGGGGAGCGGTCCACCTGGGTCGGTCCGGCGCGGCGCGGGCAGTATAGCGCCCGGCGACGAGATGACAAGTGCGCTGCAGGACAGGGAATACGGCCGTCGCGGCGAAGGGATGCGATTGGATGCCGCAGCCGCGGGAACGACGCCATGCATTTTCGCCGTGGTCGCGGACGACCCGTGCAGTACGCACCCCGGCCGGCCGCGGGTTGGGCTATTCCACGATCTTCCGGAAGCTGAGCGGCCGTTGAAGGCGCTCGAATCCCGATCGGGACGGCACATCCATCTGAGCGATGACCCGCTCGAGACCGCGCATCGTATTGAGGTCGCCGACCACGGCCAGCGAGGGCGGCGCGTCGTGGACCACGACGACGATGCGGAGGCTCGCGTTCACGTAGTTCCACGCCGCCGCCGCGGCGCGGTTGGGCGGATAGCCGGGCAGCACGACGACCACCTGGGCCTCGGGCGGTACCAGGTCGAGTGCCTGGAGCGGCTCGAGGTCCACCGGCCAGAAGGGGAGCGACAGCACGATCCGCGCGAGGCCCGGGAGCTGGGTGGCGTCGTGCACCTCGGTAGCGGTCGGGAGGCGGCTGAACTGGACCGTGGTGCCGATCCGGAGATCGGTGCGATCCAGGATCAGCGGGGTCCCGATCGCGTCCGCCCCCATGCGACGGTCCGAGAACGGACTGCCGGCGGGCCCGCTTGGGTCGGTCGGAGCGGGCGACTGGGCGGCGATCGGCGGACCCGCCGCCATGCAGCCGACGAGTGCGCCGGCGATGAACACGATCACGAATGCCATCGGCTTCATAGGTCCTCCCGTACGATTCGAACCGGTCTCACTCGATCGCCTTCGCCACCGCCGCCTCGGCCAGCAGCTGCGCCGGGTTCAGATGGGGCACCTCCTGTCCGACACCGTCCCACCATCACCCCTCCCGGGGGAAGGCCCTGACGGGCGGCCGCTTGACTCGTCCCTTCCGGGCATGGTAGAAACCCTCGTTCCGCGCCCGCACGGTGCCGGATGCCCGCGCCCTCCGGCAGGTTGCGAGGTCGCCTGAGATACCCGCCGCAACCGCCTGCGATTCAAGGAGAAAGCCTGATGTACGCGATCGTGAACATCAACGGCATCCAGACCAGGGTCGCCCCCGA
>JBKJXJ010000494.1:0-3813 GCA_046716125.1 Candidatus Eiseniibacteriota bacterium | reverse complement strand
CGAGGGCAACGTGCGGGCGTGGCGCAGCGCGAAGGCCGAGGGCGTGTACAACGTCGGCGGCGGCTCGCAGGTCGAGGTGCTCGAGGCGATCGGCATCCTGGAGGAGGCGCTCGGGGTGAAGGCGACGCTGCGGTTCGAGCCCCGGCAGCCCGGCGATCCGATCCGCACGGGCGCCGACGCGTCGCGCATCCGGGCCGACCTGGGTTTCGTCCCGTCGGTCCCGTTCCGCGAAGGCCTTGGCGCCGAGGCCGCCTGGGCGCGCGGTCTCTACGCGAGGAAGGCATGACCGACCGACCGCGCATCTCCGTGGTGATCCCGGCGTACAACGAAGCCGAGAGCCTGCCCGAACTCCATCGCGAGCTCGTGGCCACGCTCGAACGGCTGGGCCACGCGTGGGAGATCGTCTACGTGGACGACGGCTCCCGCGACGGATCCGACGAGGTGATGGCGCGGCTCGCGGCCGGCGATCCCCGCGTGCGCGGCGCCGTGCTCCGGCGCAACTTCGGCAAGTCGGCCGCGCTCGCCACCGGGTTCCGCCTCGCGCGCGGCGAGTGGGTGGCGACGCTCGATGCCGACCTCCAGGACGACCCGTCCGAGCTGCCGCGCCTGATCGAGGCGCTGGAGCAGGGGAACGACCTGGTCTCGGGCTGGAAGCAACACCGGAAGGACCCCATCTCCAAGACCGTGCCCTCACTCCTGTTCAATGCCGTAACCTCCATGGTGGCAGGGCTCAAGCTCCACGACTTCAACTGTGGGTTCAAGCTCTACCGTCGTGAGGTGACCGAGGCGGTCGAGGTGTACGGCGAGTTCCACCGCTTCATCCCGGCGCTGGCCCACTGGGCCGGGTTCCGGATCGCCGAGATCCCGGTGAACCACCGCGCGCGCAAGCACGGCCGGAGCAAGTACGGTTGGGAGCGGTTCATCAACGGCTTCCTCGATCTCCTGGCCGCGGCGTTCATCTCGACACAATCGCTGAAGCCGCTCCACGTCTTCGGACGCATCGGCCTCGGGTTCCTCGGCCTCGGCGCGATCATCGGCGTCTGGTTCATCGTCCAGTGGGCGGGGGGCGAGCCCATGCGGGTGCGTCCGCTCATGCTGCTGGGGATCGGGCTCGTGCTGCTCGGCATCCAGTTCGTCCTCATGGGTCTGTTGGGCGAGATGATCGCGCACCAGGGCGCGCGCGCCGAGTATCCGGTCCGGCGGCGTTTCAACCTGGACGCGTGAGTGTGAGGGCGTTCGTGCTCGCGGGCGGCATGGGGACGCGGCTCAAGTCGCTCGGATCCAGGTTCGGCGATCTCCCGAAGCCCATGGTGCCTGTCGGCGGGCGCCCCCTGCTCGAACGCCAGCTCGAATGGCTTGCGGGGCACGGCGTGCGGGACGTCGTGCTGTGCACCGGTCACGGCGCCGACCAGGTGCGGGACTCGCTCGGCGACGGCGCGCGCCTCGGTGCGCGGCTGCGCTACTCGGCGGAGACCGAGCCGCTCGGCACCGCCGGCGCGCTCCGGCTCGCGCGGGGTCATCTCGCGGGCGCCGCCCTGGTGCTGAACGGGGACACGCTCGCGCCCTGCGACCCGTGGGCGCTCGAGCGCGCGCGCTGGGAGTCGGGGGCGCTCGGGGCGGTCGCGCTCTACCGGGTGGCCGACGCCTCGGCGCGCGGCCGGGTCGAGTGCGACGACGCCGGGCGCATCGCCCGTTTCGTCGAGAAGGACGCGGGACATGCCGGCCCGGCGTGGGTCAATGGCGGCGTGTACGCATTCGCGCCACGGGTGTGGGACTACATCCCTGCCTCGGGCGCGGTCTCGCTCGAGCGCGAGGTGCTGCCGCGCCTCGCCGCCGAGGGGCGGCTCGTGGGATGCGAGACCGAGGGGGAGTTCTGGGACATCGGCACGCCCGAGGACTGGGAGCGCGCGGATCGGAAGTTCGCGTCATGAGGGCGCGCACGACCCCTAAGATCGCGGCGTCCGTGAGGCGTTCGTGAAGCCGAGACCTTACTACCGCGCCCGCGCGCCGCTGCGCATCTCGCTGTGCGGCGGCGGCACCGACGTCTCGCCCTACCCCGAGGAGCATGGCGGCATGGTGCTCTCGGCCACCGTGAACCAGTACGCCTACGTCTCGCTTCGGCCGCGCCGCGACTCGCGGCTCACCCTTGCGAGCCTCGACTACGACACCGTGGCCAAGTACGACCATCCGCGACGGGTACGCCTCGACGGGCGACTCGATCTCATCAAGGCGGTGGTCAAGGCGCTCAAGGTGCGGGGCGGCGCCGATCTCTGGACCCACTCCGACGCGCCTCCGGGCTCGGGGCTCGGCTCCTCCTCGACGATGGTCGTGGCGCTGATCGGGTGCATCAGCGCCTGGCACGGACGTCCGCTCGCCGGCTACGACGTGGCCGAGCTGGCCTACCGCATCGAGCGGGTGGACCTGGGGCTCGCGGGCGGCCGGCAGGACCAGTATGCGGCGACCTTCGGCGGCATCAACTTCATCGAGTTCCACCGTGACGCCACCGTGGTCAATCCGCTGCGCATCCGGCCCGACGTCCTGAACGAGCTCCAGTACCGGCTCCTGCTCTGCTACATGGGTCACACGCGGCAGTCGGCGCGCATCATCGAGCGTCAGACCGAGTCCTATCGCGAGGGCAAGCCGGCGGTGATCGAAGCGCTGCAGCGGCTCAAGGACGAGACGCTCGAGATGAAGAAGGCGCTGCTGCTCGGGGACGTGGACGCGATCGGCGAGCTGCTCCACCAGGCGTGGGAGAACAAGAAGCAGCTCGACGAGGGCATCTCCAACTCGCGCGTGGACCGGCTCTACAAGCTGGCGCGGAAGGAGGGCGCCATCGGCGGCAAGATGCCGGGCGCGGGCGGCGGCGGGTACTTCCTTTTCCTCACCCGGTTCGATCGCAAGCATCGCGTCGCCGCGGCCCTCGAGCGCCAGGGCGGGCAGGTGGTGCCGTTCAGCTTCGAGAACCGCGGACTCACCACCTGGTCGTCGGCGGCGTCCGCGGCCGGCGGACGCGCCGCGCGACCACGGGCGACGCCGCGGGCCCCGATCCGTCGCGCGGCGAAGATGAAGTCGAGCTGATGCGCGTCGCGCTCGTCGGGCCAGTGCATCCCTGGCGCGGCGGCATCGCTCAGTACCTGGGGATGCTGGGCGAGTCGCTGATGCCGCGCGCCGACGTTCGCGGCGTCACCTTCACCCGCCAGTACCCCGGGCTGCTGTTCCCGGGCGAGAGCCAGCGTGACCCGGTCGCCACGCCGCCGCGGTTCCCGGTGGCGCCGCTGCTCGACTCGATCGACCCCAGGAGCTGGGGGCGGGCCGCGCGCCATCTCGAGGCGTTCGCACCCGGGCTGGTCCTGCTCAAGTGGTGGATCCCGTTCTTTGGTCCGGCGTTCGCGTCGGCGGTCGGGCCGCTCCGCCGCCACGGCACCCGGGTGGTCCTCGTGTGCGACAATCTCATCCCGCACGAGCGGCGCCCGTTCGACCTCGCGTTGACGCGCTGGATGCTGCGCAACTCGGACGGCTATCTCGTCATGTCGGAGAGCGTCGAGCGCGATCTCGACGCCCTGAAGCCCGGAGCGCCGAGGCGGCGCGTCCTGCATCCGCTCTACGCCCAGTTCGACCGCGGGCGCTGGACGCGCGAGAGCGCGCGGGCGAAACTCGGGCTCGACGGGGAGGTGGCGGTGTTCTTCGGCTACGTCCGGCGCTACAAGGGACTGGACACGCTGCTCGACGCCTGGCCCATGGTGCGGGCGCGGCGGCCCGCCACGCTCGTGGTCGCCGGCGAGTTCTACGAGGACGCGACTCCCTATCGGGAGC
>JBKJXJ010000493.1:0-2848 GCA_046716125.1 Candidatus Eiseniibacteriota bacterium | reverse complement strand
GTGGAGATCGAGATGCTGCCCAGGGCGCTGTCGGTGATCGTGGGTGCCGGGATCGGACTGAGCCTGCCGCTCGAGTCGTCGCCGCTGGCCGCGCTGTCGGCGATGCGGCCGGAGCCGCACGCCAACTGAACCGCGGGGTCGCGACCGGCGGCCCGGCATCGTCAGACTCCGAGAGCGGATCGCGGACGTTGTAGTTGCTGCCCCGTTTGTAGATTGCGCCGCCCGGGCAGGCCGGAGCCAACGGAGTGCCGTCGCCAATCCCTTGTCGCTGCTCGTTCGACGCGTGGCACGGATGATGCGGCGGTCCCGGCTGTCCCCGTGTCGTTGTGCGCGGGGAATCTCACAGAGTTCCCGTGGCGGAAGTGCGGTCGCCGCGGATCGTCCCAGGTCGCGAACGACTGGAGTCCAACATGCCGTTGATGAACGTGCTGCTCACGCTGATCGTGGTTGGCGTACTCCTGTGGCTCGTGAACACCTATATCCCGATGGATGGCAAGATCAAGCAGATCCTGAACATCGTGGCCGTCATCGCGGTGGTCCTGTGGCTCCTCAATGTCTTCGGGCTGTTCAACAACCTCGGAGGCATCCGGGTGGGGAACGGTTGAGCCTCTTCTCCCGCTAGCGGGTCTCCCAACCGATCGACAGCGCGACTTTCCCGTCGTCGAAGCCGCGGGCCAGGTCCATGCGGAACTGCCCGCGGCCGCCCATCCCGGCGAGCCGGACGCCCGCGCCGGCATCCACCTGCCAGGGAACCGGTTCCGTTCCAGGCGGATCCCACGGCCGCGCGGCATCCACGAACAGGGCCCAGCCCAGTTGCAACGGCTTCACCGTCCACACAAGGCTCTGCCGCTCCAGTCCTCCGTGGACGAGCGTGCGGCCGAAGGCGCGGCCCGTCACGACGCCGCCCTCCAGCAAAGGATGCGCTCTCAACAGGAGGGCGCGCCCGGAGCCGGTGCCCGCACCGGGCCACAGGGCGAGGGGGGCGTCCGGCGTCGCGCTCGACACCCCGGCACGCGCCCGCCAGCCCGCGCGCGCTCGATCCCCCGAGTGCCACCGGGCCAGCAGGCCGCCCGCCGCGAAGCGGGTGCGGTCATCCAGGTTCTTCCAGCCGGCCACCTCCAGTCCGAGCGACAGGTGATCGGCGGCCGACCGCGTCTCGATCCCCCCCTCGAGCGAGAGATGAGGGCCACGCCCGCTCCACCGGTCGAGTGCCACCCCGGCCCCGAGGCGGAGGTTCGGATCGACCCAGTCCGCGAATGAGAGGGCCGCGCGGCGGCGGTCTTCGATGACCATCCTGGCGGAGGTCGCCCCGCCCGCAATGGCAACGGCCGCGGTCGCGTAGCTCTGCCGATCCCGATACCCCTCGACGCGCCAGATGCCCGGCCGTCCGCCGGCCGCCGGGACCGCGAGCGCGAGCGAGACGCGTGGCCGCGCGTGCCACCAGCGCCAACCCGCGCGCCACAACTCCCCGTTCCCGGTCGGGCTCGCGAGGTTCACGGCGGCCTCGCGTTCGACCAGCGCCCGGAGCACGGCCTGGCCCGCGTCCCAGGGCCCGGCGAACAGCAGGGGACGCTCCAGCAGCGCCACGTCCAGTTGGGCCCGTCCTCCCGAGCGCGGGATAAGGCTGAGTCGCGAGCCCGAGTGGACCGGCATCTCCTCGAGCCGCCGTCGCGCTCTCAGGAATCCCTCCGGCGTGAGGAGCCGTCCCGGGGGCAGATCGATCTGGTCGGCGACGGCGCGGTAGCGCGTGCGGGCCAGGCCATGGATGCGGGTGAGGTCGGCGTGCGGTTCCGAGAGCCGATTCCAGGCGCCAAGGGCGCCCTCCATGTCCCCGGCAAGGAAGCGGCTCCCGGCAAGCAGCCGGGACGCGAGCGAATCGCCCGGATCCAGCGCGAGCGCGCGCTCCGCCAGACCGGATGCGCCCTTCCAATCGCCGGCGCCGAATCGCAATCCGGCGAGCTCCCTGGCGGGAGCGGAGGAGGTGGGGCACATCGCCTGTGCCGCGAGGAGGCGGTGTTCGGCCGCGACCATGTCGCCACTCCTCGCCAGACGGATCCCCTCCTCGACGATCGCGTCACACCCTTCGAGCGCGATCCCCGTCGGGAGGCCGGGAGTGGGGGATGAGTCCGCGACGGGGCCGGTACCGGGGCCGGGCGGGAGGAGCAGGAGATACCACCGCCCTCGCCCGGCCCAGGCGCGGTCGAACGCGTCTTCCTCGATGGGCCGTAGAGGTCCGAGGGCCGGGTCGTGGACGATCACCGATCCGCCGCCCCAGCCGACCACGACTACATAGTGGAAGGCGTCGGAGTCGATCTGGAGCAGGACGATGAGGGGCCGGCCCCGTTCGATGTGAGTCCGAACATCGGAGAGCGTCCCGGACGCAGGGAAGGCGCTCCACCCCCGGGCCCGCCCGGCGCTCACGAGGTCGTCCGTGCGGATGCCCGCGCCTCCCGGGTCGATCCGGTCCGAGAAGTCCTCGGCCAGCACGGTGGGCTCGCCCCAGAAGCGCATGACCATCGCCAGCGCGGCTCCGCCGCACAACGCCTCGCTCTGCGGAACGAAAGGCACGTCGAGGAGGCGCGCCTCCGAGGGCGCGCGCTCCTCGACGGATGAACCGCCCGCGGCAGCGGAGCGCTGGCTGCCGATGGCGGCCACCGTCATGCAGACGCCGGCCGCCAGACACGCTCTGACGAGCCGCATCTGCTTACTTCGTGATCAGGATGATGATCAGCAGGATGATGATGAGCGTGGTCGCCGTGATGGTGATCGTGCGGTCGCCACCGATCCCGGCGTCAACCTCCCGCGCCCGCGATGCCAAGTCCCTGAGTTCCGGTCCAGAGAGGAGCGC
>JBKJXJ010000492.1:0-2652 GCA_046716125.1 Candidatus Eiseniibacteriota bacterium | reverse complement strand
GCTTCAAGCGCGAGGCCCAGCTCCTCGCCGCGCTCAACCACCCCAACATCGCCGCCATCCATGGCCTCGACCAGGCCAACCGCAAGCCGTTCCTGGTCCTGGAGCTGGTGGACGGCGAGGACCTGGCGGAGCGGCTGAAGCGCGGTCCGATCGCCCTCGACGACGCTCTCACCATCGCAAAGCAGATCGCCGAAGCCCTGGAAGAAGCCCACGAGCATGGGATCGTCCACCGTGACTTGAAGCCCGCCAACATCAAGCTGACGCCCGACGGCAAGGTCAAGGTCCTGGACTTCGGTCTGGCGAAGGCGTACTCGGGAGACGCTGGCGTCTCGACGGCTGATGTCTCCCACTCACCCACCCTGACCCGAGCGGGGACCGAAGCAGGCGTGATCCTCGGCACCGCGGCCTACATGTCACCGGAGCAGGCGCGGGGGAAGCCGGTGGACAGGCGCGCCGACATCTGGGCCTTCGGTGTCGTGCTCTTCGAGATGCTGACGGGCAAGCGACTGTTCCACGGCGAGACGACCTCGGACTCGCTCGCCGCCGTACTCACGCGGGAACCGGACTGGCGCGCTTTACCTCCGAATGACCCGGGGATCGTTCGGACCCTCCTCCACGACAGTCTCGTCCGCGATCCGAAACAGCGCCTGCGCGACATCGGCGAGGCTCGCCGGGCCATCGAGCGAATCGGAAGCGGAGCAACGGAGCCGGCTGCTGCCGCCGCAGCCGTCCCGCCGGCGTCGCGTCGCGCCCTACCTTGGACGCTGGCCGTGTCGGGGTTGGCGTTCGGGATCTTCGCGCTCTGGGCGCTCTGGCAACGCGCTGTCCCCGCCGCCCCTGTCCGCCTGACCGTCGAGCTGGGCGCCGACGTGTCGCTGAGCGTGACAGACGAGGGTCCCGCTGCGGTTCTCTCCCCTGACGGAAGCCTGCTCGCCTTCGTGGCCCGCAAGAAGGAGGGCGAGAGACCGCAGCTCTTCCTGCGCCGGCTGGACCAGTTGCAGGCTGGTCCGCTGCCGGGCACCGAGGGGGCGCACAGCCCGTTCTTCTCGCCCGACGGGCAGTCGATCGCCTTCTTCGCAGACGGGCAGCTCAAACGCGTCGCGATCAGTGGCGGAGCCACTGTCGTTCTGGGTGAGGCTCCAACGGCTCGCGGCGGAGCCTGGAGCGAGGACGGAACCATCCTCTTTACGCCGAACTTTCTTGCCGGTGTGGGTCTCTCTCGCGTGTCCTCGTCGGGAGGAGCCACGGAGATCCTGACGATGCCGGACTCGGCTGCGGGGGAGGTCACGCACCGCTGGCCCCAGGCGCTGCCCGGAGGCAAGGCCGTGCTCTTCACGGCGCACCGTAAGATCGGGGGCTACGACGACGCGAGCATCGTGGTGCAGGGACTTCCCAGTGGGGCGAGAAAGGTGGTCGTCAAAGGTGGCTACCACGGCCGATACCTGCCCAGCGGGCACGTGGCGTACATGCACGAAGGGACGCTCTTCGCGATCCCCTTCGATCTCGCGCGACTGGAGACGGCGGGTGCGGCCGTTCCCGTGATCGAGGAGCTGGTCGGCGCCCCGTTCAGCGCCGGGGCGCAGTTTACGTTTTCGAACCGGGGGTCGCTGGTTTACCTGCCCGGCCGCAGCACCCAATTGGAATCGATCCAGTGGCTGGACCCTGCCGGCAAGCTGTCCCCGCTGCGCGTCGTGCCCGGTACTTACCGAAATCCCCGCTTCTCGCCAGACGGGACGAAGCTGGCGGTGCAAGTCTTCGATGGCAAGAGTTCGGACATATGGGTGTACGACTGGGGGCGGGACACGACTTCCAGGCTCACGTTCGACGCAACCAGGGGCGCCTTCCCCGTTTGGGCCGCGGACGGGCGCGGCGTCGCCTACACGTCCCTGCTGGGACGCCAGGCCGGGAACATCTACTGGCAAGGCGCAGACGGCGCAGGTGCTGCGCAGCCCCTCACCAGGAGCAAGAATTTCCAGGTCGCGACCTCCTGGCACCCGAGCGGAAAGTACGTCGCGTTTCAGGAATGGAGCCCGCAGACGGGCTACGACGTCATGATTCTTCCGATCGAAGGAGGCGAGGCGTCTGGTTTGACGCCGGGCCAGCCCACTCCGTTCCTGAGCAGCCCCTCCAACGAGTGGCAGGCTGCGTTCTCGCCGAACGGCCAGTGGATGGCGTACTCGTCAACCGAGTCGGGGAGGGCTGAGGTCTACGTGCGTCCTTTCCCCGGCCCCGGCGGCAGGTGGCAGATTTCAACAGAGAGTGGGTCTTATCCGACGTGGTCCCGAAACGGCCGAGAGCTTTTCTATGAAACGCTCGACCAGAGGCTGATGGTGGCCTCGTATGCAGAGCAGGGCGGCTCTTTCCATGCTGACAAGCCGCGGCCATGGTGCGAGACGCGACTTCCAGATCTGCAAGGTTTCGGGACTTTCGACCTTCACCCGGACGGCCGACGTTTCGCGGTGCTCCAGCAGGTCGCCGAGCCGGGTGAGACGCAGCGTGACAAGGTCGTCCTGTTCCTGAACTTCTTCGACGAGCTGCGCCGCCTCGCTCCAAAGAAGTGACGTGACTCTTGGCTCTCAACCCTGGCACCAAACTCGGACCTTATGAAATCCAGTCTCCCTTGGGGGCAGGTGGAATGGGCGAGGTCTACCG